>JAITQP010000124.1 GCA_031288885.1 Prevotellaceae bacterium
CACGAGCGCCTGATAAAGCTAAACCAAATTGCCATTCAGCAAATGAGCGTATTGCAGGGGGTGGAAAGCCGGAAGCTGCTGCACTGAAATGCTGCAACCTTTCGGTAAAGAATAAGATAGGCGAGAATTTAGCATGAATTTTTGTATAGAAATCGCAAAAAGTTGAAAATTTTTGCAAAGCGGGGATAAGGTTTTAAGTCGCAATTAACGTTGATGCCGTTAACGTTGAATTTACACCTTGCTGGTGGCGCTTGACAAATGCTTACTCATCGACATCTCCTTTGTCCAGCTGCAATTTTATCAGCGCAGCCTCGCGCTCAATTTCGTCCTGCAGCTCTTTTACGGACGGCAAATATAGCTGATACTTCGTCGCAAATAGCTGTTCGTTGCCTTTTAGCACGGAGTAGCGGGCTATATTGGGGTCGGTTTCGGAGCACAACACAATGCCGATGGTGGGGTTGTCGCCCTCATTGCGCTTCAGCTCGTCAAACATGCGTACGTACATATCCATCTGCCCAACATCCTGATGAGTTATTTTGCCTATTTTAATATCAAACAGCACAAAGCACCTCAGAATATAGTTATAAAACGTTAAGTCGATAAAATAGTCTTCGCTTTCTGTTCTGATAAGCTGCTGACGGGCAACAAACGCAAAGCCTTTGCCCAGCTCGATAAGAAATTTTTGCAGATTGTTCAGGATAGCGTTTTCAACTTCCTTTTCGGAGTACCCATTGTTGCTCGGTAAGCCGAGAAATTCCAATACGGTAGGATTTTTGATGAATTCCAGCTTATCGGTTTGAAATACCGCCGTTTTTTTCCTCATTTCATCAACAACGCCATCTTTTATTTGCGAGAGAAGCAGGCGTTCGTAGTATTGCGTGTTTATGTTGCGATCGAGCGTGCGATAGCTCCACATCTGGCTAATTGCTTCCTGCATATACCATTGGCGGGCCTCAGGTTTCTTGACGCGCATAAGGCGTTCGTAGTGCGTCCATGATAAAAGGGCTGGCAGCGCCTGACTTTTTCCTGCATTTTCAAAAAGGGCAGGCACTGCCTGCCCTTTTTCTGCATTTCCAAATTTAGCAGGCAGCGCCTGCTGAATTGATGAAGAAGATTGAGCAGGCACTGCCTGCCCAATTCCTATGTCTTGAAACTCAGCATAAAATTTACGAAAACTCTTGATATTCGTTTCCGAGTAACCGACGCTAAATTCTTTAGTTAGCTCTTGCGAAACCAGCTTTATCAGCCGCTTGCCGTACTCCGCTCGCTCGCGACCGGATTGCTCCTGCTCAACAATACGCCTCCCGATTAGCCAGTTTGCACGGATTTGTGCGTAGTTGATTGCCGAATAGGCTTGTCCCCGCGCCGAGCGGACAATTTTCTTGATTTCTTCAATGAAACCAAGCTCTTCCCTGCCTGCGAGGATATTCCCTTTACCTGACGGAGTTTTGCTCATGCTATACTTCATAACCCACTATGTTTAAAATGCTTCATTTGCTACCGGATAACGCTGCAAGTCGCCAATGGCAACTTTGGAGGTGTAAAAATACGGATTTCTTTTCGATATATCGCCATTGGTTTGATTTTAAGCATTGAAACGTTAAAAATCATTGGTGGGGAGTAATTTTTTTGAGGAGAAGGTGGCTTTTTTTTGTGGGATTGCAAAATGTTAGTATCTTTGCAGTCCTCAAATTTCTTTGAGGATAATGTATTGTAACCTATTTTTTACAGCATGTACGCAATTGTAGAAATTGCAGGACAGCAATTTAAAGTTGCAAAAGATCAAACGCTTTTTGTTCACCGTCTTCAGGACGCCGAGGGTGCGTCCGTAAGCTTTGATAAAGTCCTGCTCATTGACAACGACGGCAAGGTAAACGTTGGCACACCTTGGATACAAGCGGCCACAGTGAGCGCAAAAATCCTGAACCACCTCAAAGGCGACAAGGTGATTGTGTTCAAAAAGAAGCGCAGGAAAGGCTACCAAAAGCAAAACAGCCATCGGCAGTGCTTTACCCGCATTCAGATAGAGAGTATTAACGCTTAAAAACACGTACGAAACATGGCACACAAAAAAGGCGTCGGCAGCTCAAAGAACGGACGCGACTCGGAAAGTAAGCGCCTTGGCTTGAAGCTTTTTGGCGGTCAGCTGGCAAAGGCCGGTAACATTATCGTCCGTCAGCGCGGAACGGTGCACAACGCCGGCGTAAACGTAGGCATGGGGCGCGACCACACCCTCTTTGCCTTGGTGGACGGAACGGTGGAGTTCAGGAAAAAATCCAACGGCAGGTCATACGTTTCGGTGCGGCCTGTGGAAATCGCCGCAGCCTAAGCGGTTTTTTCCCACCTTTCAGGTTAAAGCCCCTCTTTTGCGAGGGGTTTTTTGTTTACCGCGCCGCTGTAGCGGAGCTTTTTCATAGCGCGCACTTGGAAATCGTATGATTTTCATGTAATTTTGCGCTGACCTCACGGAGTTTGAAATCATAAATTACTGAAATTAGCCATGCTTACTTTAAAAACTATTCGCGAGCAGCCCTCCGCCGTGGCGGCGCGGCTGGCCGTAAAGGGCTTTGATGCGGAGGCCATAGTTGCCGAAATTGTTGCGCTGGACAACGAGCGCAAAGCTACGCAAACTGCGCTCGACGCAAACCTTGCGCAGCAAAACGTCACCGCCAAGGAGATTGGCGCGCTCATGAAGCAGGGAAATCGGGAGGCCGCCGAGGCCGCAAAGCTGAGCGTGGCGCAGCTCAAGGCGCTGTCGGCGGAGCTGGAGCAAAAGCTGGGCGAGGCTGAGCGGCAGCTGAGCGACAAGCTGGTGCTGCTGCCCAACCTGCCAAGCGAGCAAGTCCCCGCCGGAAAAACCGCCGAAGACAACGTAACGGTGCGGCAGGGCGGCGCCACGCCGGCGCTGCCGAGCAGCGCCGCCCCGCACTGGGAGCTGGCCAAAAAGTACGATATTATCGACTTTGAGCTGGGCAACAAGCTCACCGGCGCAGGATTTCCGGTTTACAAGGGCAAGGGCGCCAAGCTACAGCGCGCGCTCATCTCCTTTTTTCTGGACGAAAATACGCGGGCGGGCTACCGCGAGGTGCTGCCTCCGCACCTTGTCAACGCCGAGTCGGGCTTTGGCACCGGCCAGCTGCCCGACAAGGAGGGGCAAATGTACTACGCCCCCGCCGACGATTTTTACCTCATTCCCACCGCCGAGGTGCCGGTAACCAACATCTACCGCGACGTGATTTTCAGCCCCTCCGAGCTGCCCGTTATGCTCACGGCCTACACGCCCTGCTTCCGCCGCGAGGCGGGCTCCTACGGCAAGGACGTGCGCGGGCTAAACCGCCTCCACCAGTTTGACAAGGTGGAAATTGTGCGCTTTGAGCTGCCCGAAAACTCCTACGCTGCGCTGGAGCGCATGGTGGAGCACGTGGAGAGCATCGTAAAGAAGCTGGAGCTGCCCTACCGTATCCTCAAGCTCTGCGGCGGGGATATGAGCTTCGCGTCGGCGCTCACGTTCGACTTTGAGGTTTACTCGGCGGCGCAGCAAAAGTGGCTGGAGGTGAGCTCGGTGTCCAACTTTGAGAGCTTTCAGGCAAACCGCCTCAAGTGCCGCTACCGCACGGAGGATAAGAAAACGCAGCTGGTGCACACGCTCAACGGCAGCTCGCTGGCCTTGCCGCGCATTGTTGCCGCGCTGCTCGAAAATAACCAAACCGAAGACGCTATCCGCATTCCAACGGCGCTGCAAAGCTACACGGAATTTGAGGAAATTAGGAATTAAGAATTACGAATTAGGAATTACGAATTAGGAATTACGAATCACTAGTGTTGCGTTGTTTTATAAGAAAGTTCTTTGAAATTATTGTAAATCAGATATTTATTAAGCATTTTTGATTTCACCGATTTGAATTGATACCTTCACAGGTTTAATTACGA
>JAITQP010000125.1 GCA_031288885.1 Prevotellaceae bacterium
TCGTAATTAAACCTGTGAAGGTATCAATTCAAATCGGTGAAATCAAAAATGCTTAATAAATATCTGATTTACAATAATTTCAAAGAACTTTCTTATAAAACAACGCAACACTAGTGATTACGAATTACGAATTAGGAATTGCGCGAAGCGCCCTTAGCTCTTAGTGATGTTGCCGCAACGGCAGGTGGCGCCGTCCCGTAGGGACGGAGAGAGGTGGGGGCGTGCCGGTTCTACCAACATTCTGCGCCATTCTTAATTCGTAATTCCTAATTCGTAATTCCTAATTATATTCAAACGTTCCGTTGGCGGTGCAAATTGTGAGCTTTTTTGCCGGCGCTTTCTCCACGCGCCCTACAACCTGCGCCGCTACGCCAAAGCTTTGCGAAATGGCAATAATTCTGTCGGCGTGCTGCGGCTGCACGTAGAGCTCCATGCGGTGCCCCATGTTGAACACCTTGTACATTTCGCGCCACGCGGTTTGGCTCTGCTCCTGAATGAGCGCAAAGAGCGGCGGCGTGGGGAACAGGTTGTCCTTTATAATGTGCAGGCCGTCGATAAAGTGCAGCGGCTTGGTTTGCGCGCCTCCCGAGCAGTGCACCATGCCGTGGATGTGGGGGCGCAGCTCCTCCAGCACTTGGCGCGCTATGGGGGCGTAGGTGCGGGTGGGCGACAGCACCAGCTTGCCCGCGTTGAGCGGCGTGGAGGTCGCCTCCGTCAGCGTGCACGAGCCGGCGTACGCCAGCGCGGCGCTCATTTCCGTATCGTAGGTTTCGGGATACTTTTCGGCGAGGTACTTCGCAAAAACGTCGTGCCGCGCCGACGTTAGGCCGTTGCTGCCCATGCCGCTGTTGTACTCGCGCTCGTAGCTCGCCTGCCCAAAGGAGGCAAGCCCGACAATCACGTCGCCGCCGGCAATATTTTTGTTGTCGATAACCTCCGCGCGCCTCAGGCGGGCGGTTACGGTGCTGTCCACCACAACGGTGCGCACCAAGTCGCCCACGTCGGCGGTTTCGCCGCCGGTGAGGTAGATGCTCACGCCCAGCGCGCGCAGCTCCTCGCACAAGCTTTCGGTGCCCTCCACGATGGCCTTTACCACTTCGCCCGAGATGAGCCGCTTGTTGCGCCCAATGGTGGACGAAAGCAGTATGCCGCCGGTGACGCCCACGCAGAGCAGGTCGTCGAGGTTCATCACCACCGCATCCTGCGCCACGCCGCGCCACACGCTCATGTCGCCGGTTTCGCGCCAGTAGGCGTACGCCAGCGACGATTTGGTGCCCGCGCCGTCGGCGTGCATCACCACGCAGTGGTCGGGGCTGCCGCTCAGGTAGTCGGGAATTATCTTGCAAAAGGCCTTGGGAAAAAGCCCCCTGTCCAAATTCTTTATGGCGCTGTGCACGTCCTCCTTTGACGCCGAAACCCCGCGCATTTCGTAGCGGTCTGTCATCATGTGTGTGTGTGTGTTGTTTACTGGGTTGACGAAATTACTCTAAACTCCGTGCGGCGGTTGAGCTGGTCTACCATTTCCTCCTCCTCCTTGTTGTGTATGTGGTGGCGAATAAACTCGTCGTCCAGCGTTAGGCCCTCCTTGAGGAACTTGTGCTGCGCCGCCAGCGCCTTGTCCACCACGCGCGGCGTTGTTTCGCCGTACCCCTTTGCCCGCAGGCGGCTTACGTCAATGCCCTTGCGCACGAGGTAGTCCACCACCGACTGCGCGCGCTTTTGCGACAGCTCGAGGTTGAAGGTCGAGTCGCCGCGGCTGTCGCTGTGCGACGATATTTCGATGCTGATGCCCGGGTTGTCGTTGAGCACCTCCACCAGCTGGTCGAGCGACGCCTCCGACTCCGGACGCAGCTCCCACTTTGCCAAGTCGTACAGGATGTTTTCGAGCTCTATGGCCTTGGCCATGGTGCGCATCCTGAACTCGTCGCGCAGCGTGGTTATCGCGTCCAGCCCTTTGGTGGAGAATTTTGCCTTTTGGTTAAAGAAGCCGGACTTGGTGACCACCATCAGGTAGTCCGTTTCGGGGCGCAGCTGTAGCGTAACCAGCCCGTCCTGCTCCGTTTTCTGTATCAGCGCTTCGCCCTCGCTCGAGATGATTTTTGCGCTGGCGTCGGCCACGGGCGCGCCGTCCTCGTAGTAGCGCACGCTGCCGATGAACGTATATTTTGCCTCGGGCAGCACAAAGCGGTAAATGTCGTCGCCGCCCTTTCCGCCCCTGCGCCGCGAGGCAAAGTAGCCTGCCTCCCGCTCCTTTTCAAAGATGATGGAGAAGTCGTCGGCAGCGGAGTTGATGGGCATGCCCATGTTCTCCACCTGCCATCCGCCCTGCTCGCGCCTTGCTGCCCTAAAAATGTCCAGCCCGCCGTACCCCTTGCGCCCGTTGGAGGCAAAGTAAAACGTGCTGGGGTCGCGCAGGTAGGGGTACATTTCGTCGCCCGCCGTGTTGATGCTCGCCCCCATGTTGACGGGCTCGCTCCACTCGTTGCCCTCGCCCAGCCGGTTGACCGACCAGATGTCAAACCCGCCGTATCCGCCCTCCATGTCGGAGGCAAAGTAGAGCTCCGCCCCGTCGTCCGAGAGGGTGGGATGCGCCACGTTGAACGTGCTGTCAAACAGGTTTACCTTATCCAGCTCCGTCCAGACGTTCTGCTCGTCGCGCGTGGCGACGCAGAGGCTGCACCCGATTTTTTCGCCGCGCGTGAGGCACTGCGTAAAGTACATGGTGCGCAGGTTGGGCGACAGCGCGCAGGCGCCCTCCTCCGCCTTGGTGTTCACCTCGCCCTCTACGGGGAGCGGCTTCTCCCAG
This sequence comes from Prevotellaceae bacterium, assembly GCA_031288885.1. Taxonomy (GTDB): domain Bacteria; phylum Bacteroidota; class Bacteroidia; order Bacteroidales; family UBA932; genus JAITMY01. The sequence continues at coordinate 2,807 of JAITQP010000125.1, forward strand.
CGCCCGTTGCGCGACTGCTTGGAGAAAAAAATGTCGGTGGATTTGCTCCCCGTCACAATGCTCTTCTTTTTGCCCAGCGCCTCGTCGCGCGACGAGGTGAAGTAAACCACCGAGTAGTCATCCTCGGCAAAAACGGGGGAAAAGTCATCCTTCAGGCTGTTGAAGTCGCCCACGTTATCCACCATGTAGCGCGTGTAGGCTACGGCGGTGTCGCGCAGGGCGACGCACAGCTCCAGCATTTGCCGCGTCAGGCTGTCCTGCGGCGCCAGCTGCAGGTACTTTTCGTAGGCGGCCACGGCGGCGGCGTACTTTTCGTTGCCCTGCAACGATTTTGCCAGCCCGAGCAGCGCGTCGGGGTTGGGGTCGCCGCGCGCAACCATGCGCTCGTAGTACCCCTCCGCCAGACGGGTGTTGCCCGACAGGCGGTAGCTCTCCGCCACGTGAAACAGCACGTGCGGCAGCTGCGCGCGCTTAAGTCCGGATTTGGTGAGCAGCTTGCGGTAGCGCTCCGCAGCGCGCGAGTACGCCTGCTGCTCGTAGCTCTTGTTGGCGCGCTTGAGCTGCCACCTCACGGAGCACGCAGGGCTGCACAGCAGCACAGCCGCCGCCAGCGCAAGGTAAAAATACCGCCCGAAATGTACGTGTTGAAACTTTAAAAGATGCATGGCAAAAGCATATTGCCTGCAAAGATAGCTATAAAAAAGGGATTTTCGGAATTTTGAATTTGGGGACGACGAATGTAAACCTCGTGAAAAAAATAATGCTACCTTTGCAGGGATAAAATAAACCCTAAAAACCTCATGAAACCGGCTGAGCTACAGCGAATAGATGGCAACCGAATGGAGTATATCCGGTTGAAGAACGACAGCCGCTACACGAACGTAAAGTTCAACGAAAACACGGGCGGGCTGCTGGCTATTCACAAGGAACACCACTTTGACCCCACCGTGGGAAGATTTGGCATCCCGCGCGGCGACTACGAGCGGATTGCTGCGGAGGTGCTGTACAGCTACGGTAGGAGCGTGGTGCTACAATCCGAACAATTAGAGGAAAATGAGAAAACTCCTGAAGGGTTGTTAGATGGCAATATATTTGACATTAAGGGAGTTGAAGGTAGAGGTAAAACCGCCATAAAGCACAAACTTGCAGAAGCAAGCTTACAAGGATGCAAAACGATTGTATTGTATTTTCATGAAAATAATACGTTTTTATTACAGCGCATTATTGATGGGTACAATCATTACTTGAGAAATTCAAACAGCAAACGGATAAATACTGTTTATTATATCGTTGATGGAAAGTTACATAGGTTATAAAAAAATGCCGGTGATAAATCACCGGCTGAGTTAGACTGTACGACCGCCAAAATCAGCGACCCTACTGTCGTGAACGACTCAGGACTTGAACCCGACACTTGCCTTTACAATTCGCTCCATAATTACGTTACAAATATACAACCTGTTTCTTGAAAAACAAAAATTTTCTTCATGTTTTTTTTGCTATCGAAGATAAAGGCGTAAAGTTTAGAACAAATAAAAAATGCCGGTGATAAATCACCGGCAGAATTCAGGATAGGGGCACCCGAAGTGGAACCCTAATCTGGTGAACGATTCGAGACTTGAACCCGAT
>JAITQP010000155.1 GCA_031288885.1 Prevotellaceae bacterium
GGCGGGGGCAAGCGTGGTGGTCAAAGGATCCACTACGGGCGTCACCACCGACGCAAACGGTGGCTACACCATCAGCGCTCCCGCCGACGCTACGCTGGTGTTCTCTTTCCTTGGGCTGACAACTAAAGAAGAAACCATAGCCGGACGCGGGCGCGTGGACGTTACGCTGGACGAAAGCGACCAAGCTATCGACGAGGTGGTGGTGGTAGGCTACGGAACGCAAAAGAAGTCGGACATTACGGGCTCGGTAACCTCCGTGCCCAAGGAGCGCCTCTCGAAGCTGCCGGTGACCAACGTGCTGCAGGCCATTCAGGGAGTAGCGGCGGGCGTTACCATCACGCAGGCGTCGTCCATACCCGGCGACGCGCCTTCGGCAATGGTCCGCGGGCGCAACTCCATCAACGCTTCGTCTGACCCGTACATCGTGGTGGACGGCGTGCCGCTCAGCAAAACCGACGGCTCGCTGAACGACATCAACCCCAACGACATTGAGTCGATTGAAATCCTTAAGGATGCGTCCGCCGTGGCCATTTACGGAACAAACGGCGCCAACGGCGTTATCCTCATCACCACCAAGCGCGGCACAACAAGCGGGAAGCCGATAATTCGCTACAACGGCTACGCCGGCGTGGAGGGAATTGCCCACATCCTTGAGCCCGGCTCAACTGAACAGCTGCTGGAGCGCTACGCGGAGTATGCGCGCATACAAAACAACTCGCTCAATCCGGACTACGGCGGCGTGAGGTACGTCAACGAGGTGGAGAACTTCCGCAACGGTACAGCCACCGACTGGCTTGACGCTGTGACGCAAACAGGCGTTATCCAAGACCACAACGTAAGCGTTTCGGGCGGCTCGGAGCACGTCCGCTACTACATTTCGGGCGACTACATGAGCCAAAAAGGCGTGGTGAAAGGCTACGACTATGAGCGCTACACCACCCGCACCAACTTGGACGTGAACGTGACGAAGTACCTGACGGTGGGCACCAGCACCTTTATTGCGGCGCACAACCGCGACGGCGGACGCGCCAACCTGCTCAACGCGGCGGCCATGAGCCCCTACGCCAAAATGTACGACGACGACGGCGTGACGCTTACGCAATACCCCATGTACGCCGAAACGCTGTGGGCAAATCCCCTGCTCCCCACCACGCTGGAGCCTGAGCGCCGCCAGTTCAACATCAGCGTAAACGGCTACGCCGACCTGAACTTCGGCAACCTCTGGAAGCCGCTGGAGGGATTGAGCTACAAGCTCAACGCCGGCTACACCTACATCCCCTACCGCACCAACGAGTACGAGGGGAAAAGCGTGTACAACCAAACCGGCTGGGGCAAGCTATTTAACCGCGAATCGCAAACGTACACGATTGAAAACATCGTTTCGTACTCCAAAAACATTGGCGCGCACCACTTTGACCTCACCGGCCTGTACGCCGCTAAAAGCAAGTACTACCAAGAGGCTACCTCCGAAGGCAGCATCTTCCCCAACGACGACCTCGGCTGGGGTAACCTCGGCGCGGCCTCCACGCACAAGGTGGGGTCGTACGCCGACCTCTACACCATGCTTTCGCAGATGGGACGCGTGAACTACTCCTACGACAGCCGCTACCTCTTTACCTTTACCGTGCGCCGCGACGGATCCTCGGTGTTTGGCGCAAACAACAAGTACGGCGTTTTCCCCTCCGTGGCCGCAGGCTGGAACATTGCGCGGGAGGACTTCATGCAGCCCACGGCAGACGTGCTCAACAACCTCAAGCTGCGCCTCTCGTACGGCAAATCGGGTAACGAGGCCATTGGCGTGTACCAGAGCCTTACCAAAATGTCTCCAAACACGCTGGCTATGGGCGGCAAGCAGCAAACCACGCTGAAGTCGGAAGCTACCATGGGCAACAGCGACCTGACGTGGGAAACAACCACCAGCTTCAACACCGGTATCGACTTCGGGCTGTGGAATAACCGCATCAACGGCGCCATCGACATCTACCTGTCCAACACCGACGGCCTGCTGCTCAAGCGCAACCTGCCGCTGGCGCTCGGGTACGAAAACGTATGGGCAAACATCGGCGCAACGGCAAATACCGGCGTGGAGCTGACCCTTAGCTCCAAAAATATTGTAACGCGCGATTTTTCGTGGGGTACTTCGCTCGTATTTGCGCGCAACACCAACGAGATTACCGAAATCTACGGCGACGGGCTGGATGACTTGGGCAACCGCTGGTTTATCGGGCAGCCCATTGGCGTGATATACGACTACACCAAGGTGGGCATTTGGCAGGAAGATGAAATTGCCGCCGGTCTCCACAAAGGCTGGGATGAAACTGCGCAGGCGGGCGACCTGAAGCTTGCCGACATCAGCGGCCCCGACGGCGTGCCCGATGGCAAAATTGACGACAACGACCGCAGCATTCTGGGGCAAACCTCCCCGAAGTGGACGGGTGGCTTGACCAACACGTTTACTTACAAGGATTTTTCGCTGAGCATTTTTATCAGCACCGTGCAGGGCGCGCTGCGCAACAACGCCCAGATAGGCATAGCTGCCGATGAGCTGGGGCGGCGCAACGGCCCCTCCGAAATAGGCTACTGGACGCCCGAAAACAAGAGCAACGAATGGCGCTCGCTGGGCAACCACTCCAACAGCTACGGCTACGGCTTCCCCAGCGACGCAAGCTACACCCGCATCAAGGACGTTACCCTCTCCTACACCCTGCCCGCCGCAACGGTAAGCAAAATAGGGATTGGCGCGCTGCAGCTCTACCTCAGCGGGCGCAACCTCTACACCTTTACCGACTGGATTGGCTGGGATCCCGAAGCCCGCGACATCTCGCGCGGTTCGGAAAACTGGGCAATAAACTACCCCGTGGTGCGCAGCTTTATTTTTGGTATAAATGTCACACTATAAAAAAACAATAAAATCATGAAAAAGTATTATCACATATTGCTTACTGCCACCCTGCTCATGGCGCTATCCTCCTGCAAGGACAGCTTTTTGGACGAAGAACCCTACTCGTCCTACAGCGCAGGGCATACCGACCCCACCACCATTGAGGCGCAGGTCATAGGGCTTCACCGCACGTACGCCGAGCTCTGGGGCTGGAGCAACAGGCAGGGCTTTCTTGCCTGCTGGCATATAGGGACAGACGTATGCAGCGCAGGCGCTACGGAAGGCGTAGAAAATCCCTTTTACCAGTACGCCGACCTGAACGCCGAAAACGCAGGCGTACAGTACCTGTGGCGTAAATGCTACGATTTCGTAAACCACGCCAACATCATCATCTCCTCGCTGGGCGACAACAACAAGCCCGCCGTGGCCGAAGCCAAGTTCTTCCGCGCGTACGCCTACAACACGCTGGTGACGCTCTGGGGCGACGTGCCGCTGATTGCGGAGGCGATTACGGTTCCCCGCACCGACCTCACCCGTCAGCCCGTGGCCGAGGTGGACAAGCTGATAGAGGCCGACCTCACCTACGCTATTGCCAACCTCCCCAGCGTGGGCGAAGCAACCACCGAAAGCCGCATCAACAAGGATATGGCGCGCCAGCTGGCCGCCGAAGCCTACCTGCGCATCGGGATACGGGATAACAGCTACTTCGCAAAGGCCGAGCAGGCCGCCACCGAAATCATCAGCGGCGGCAAGTACTCGCTCGTTCAGGAGCGCTACGGTAAGTTCCTCGGCGAGGGCGGCGACTGCTACCGCGACATGTTCCGCTTTGGCAACCAGCGCCGCTCGCAGGGAAATACCGAAACCATCTGGTCGTTCGAAATGGAGTACAACCGCAACGTAACCGGCGGCACCATCGACAACCCGCAGCACCGCCGCGTGTGGCAACCCGCCTACCACAAGTGGTCGCCCGGCATGGTAAACGCCGACTCTCTGGGCGGACGCGGAAACGGTCGCATGCGCCTGAGCAACTTTATGAAATACACCGTGTGGAGCGGGCTGGCAGGCGACATTCGCAACAGCAACTACAACATTCGCCGCTACACGAACTACAACCAACCCGGGTTTAGCGCCACGATAGGCATCAACGAGAGGGGATTTCGCGTGGCAGAAAATGATGCATCGGCCATTACGACTACTCAAGTAAAGACCGGCGACCGCGCCATCCCGTTTGAAAGCGACAGCCTTGAGGTCTGGTACCCCTACTGCACCAAGTGGGGCGGCTACGACCCGACGGACGATTTCGGGTACGCTCTGGTGAAAGATTGGCCTGTGATGCGTTTGGGTGAAACCTACCTGCTGCGCGCCGAAGCTCGCCTCCGGCAAAGCAACCCGCAGGGCGCCGCCAACGACATCAACGTGCTGCGCGACCGCGCCTTCAAAGCCGCCCGCGCCGCAAGCGGAAACGCCACGCTGGGCAGCGTAAGCGCAGCCGACATCAACATCGACTTCATCCTCGATGAGCGCGCCCGCGAACTCATTGGCGAAGAAAACCGCCGCATGACGCTGGTGCGCACCGGCAAGCTGAAAGACCGCATCGCCAAGAACGGAGACGGTAGCCCCGTCGGAAAAATAATCACCGGTTTTCAGGACTACAACGCCTTGCTGCCTATCCCGCTGAGCGAAATTCGCCTCAACAAGGACGCAGAGCTCAAGCAAAACCCCGGATACGAGGTGGATTAGAGCAGCATTAACTAATAAAAAAATCAGGGGATATGCATTTATCCCCTGATTTTTTTGTTTGCCGGGCTACTCCAAGTGAAAAGATCACGCGCCCACTACATGGACACGTGCGGCTGTAGCGTAGGTAAATGTAGAGCGGGTGGCAATAGTCGATTTCATCTACATGACCTCGTAACTCTTTTTGCCTCCGAGTTTAGTTAAATAATAAAGAATAAAATAGGAAAAATTGGCAGTTAACGCAAATTACGCTAACAAACGGCGTAAAAATTTGGATTGATGTAATTATGTTCTATTTTTGCCAAAAATCTTTTTGAGCACGATTTGTTCAACTAACTTTTTACTTTGTGCTGAAATGAACGCTTCCTTTCTTATAATAAAAGGTAATGTTGTTACGCCTGATGCTTCACGGCGGGGCATAGTTCTTGCACACACACACACACACACACACACACACACACACACACACACACACACACACACACACACACACACACACACATGATGGCGAGCCCGCAAGTTACGTAATTTTTCCTTATCCTGCAACAGCTTGCCGCTTTTTTTTAGAGGTGAATAGTCAAC
>JAITQP010000173.1 GCA_031288885.1 Prevotellaceae bacterium
TATCAGCATTCGATAAAACTCCTGTAAAAGAACTCCTTACCGAATTTCAAGTCAATCAAAATGTCAAAGAACAATTGGATTTATTTAGTGTTAATTTCTTAACGCATCAGTAGTAATTAGGAATTAAGAATTAAGAACTAAGAATGATGCTGTTGTAATGGTAGGCGATGCCGTCGCGTAGGGACGGAATGTGGGTTGCCGTCGCGTCGCCGCTGCCTATGATGTTCCGTCCCTACGGGACGGAGAAAGGCGAGGGTCGTGCCGGTTCTACCAACATTCTGCCCCTACGGGGCAGCGTCCCGTTGCAACAACGTCATTAGGAATTAAATTAAAAATTAATCTTTCGCCCTTATGAGCGTCATTTTTCCGTTTTGGTATATCCGAAAGCGTCCGCGCTGGAGCACCTCCTTGTCGTCGAGCAGGCGCACCAGCGCGGCGTCGGGCAGGCGCAGGCGGAAGCCGCCAACGTCCTCCGCAGGGGGCGTTATGTTGACGGCGGCGTACTTGCCCTCGGGGAGCACCTCCAGCGTTACCGCGCGCCCCTGCCCGTCGGGAGGCTGCACGCCCAGCTCGGCGGAGAAGGTGAAGACCACGTAGCTGGTCTGCGACGGAACGGGCGCAACGTCGTAGGTGTAGGTCGCGGTTTGCCTTACCGTTTTGCCGACAAACAGCGACAGGTGCTCGCTCTCCATGCGATGAATTTCGGACAGCGCGACCTTTAGCCCGTCGTTGCTGGAAAAGGCAATATCCACATCGCCGGTGATGAGCTCGTACTTGCGCCTGCGCAGGTTGAAGATAAACTGTGCGACCTCCGAGGCGAGCTCTTCGCGCGTTTTGGCTTTCTGCGAAATGTGCACGGGCAGCTCGACTTCTACGGTATCCGCTTCCTCCACAATTGCCTCGCCGGCAGGTTTTTTTGTTGACGATTTTTGCCTTGCGTCGCGAAACATTGCATCAACAGCCATAGTGGTAAAGGGCTGCCAATCCACCGCGCCAAAGCCCTCGCCGCTCTCCCCGCTCTCGCCGCCGTGCCCGAAGCTTTCGGGCAGCAGCATAAGCCCGTCCCTGCTCATCTTCAAAAAGTCGAACTTCATGTTGTCGGCGGGGTGCACCATGTAGAGGTGGCGCTCGTCGGCTTCGACGTATGAGTCGAGCGCTGCGCTCCGGAGGGAGTAGGTCGTGCCGTTGACCTTTTGCACGCCGGTTATGCCCAAATATTTTTCGGCGTAAGCCGCGTAGGGACCGGCGGTGAAGATACTCCGCTCCACCGTTACCGTCGCGCGCAGCACGGTGCGCGGAAGCGCGTACACAAAGCAGCCCGAATCCAGCTGCTGCGCCTTGTCCATGCTTTCTACCCGCAGCACGGCTTTGGGGCGGACTTCGTCATCAGCCTTTTTTTTGCGCTGCGCAAACGTTGGCGTGTAAAGGAACGCCAGCGCCAGCGGGAGGGCTACATACCTATTCATTCTCAGCTTCATTTTCATTCCTGCAAAGATTTTGTTTGTTACCATATGTTAGAGCTCATACAAATGCTCTATAATATCCGTTGCCGTGATAAAGCTTTGCGACGTGCGCGCAGCCGCGGCGTCGCCCGCCCTGCCGTGCATGTAAACGCCGAGCTGGGCGGCCTGCTCCGGCGGGTATCCCTGCCCGAGCAACGCCAAAATTACGCCCGTGAGCGCGTCTCCGCTACCGGCGGTGGCCATGCCTGCGTTGCCCGACGAGTTGAAGCAGGTTGTTCCGTCCGGCAGCGCAACGGCGGTGTGCGCCCCCTTGAGCGCCACCACCAGCCGGCGCTCCTGCGCCAGCTGCCGCTGCCGGCGAAGCCGCTCCTCGTCGCCTCCGCACGCCCCAGCTAATCGCTCAAACTCCCCCACGTGCGGCGTAATGATGGTATTTTCGGGCAGCAGCGCGAGCAGCCGCTTGTTGTCGGCAATAATGTTGAGCGCATCGGCGTCGATAACGGTGCGCGACGGCGGGGCGGCTTGCAGCAGCTCCTCCAGCGCCCTGACGGTGGGGCGGCTGCGCCCCAGCCCGCACCCCACGGCAAGCGCATCGTAGCGCCCCACGTCCGCGCGCCGGAGCTTGGTGAAGCACCGCTCGTCCTCGTCGATGCTCAGCACCGCCTCCGGCACGGCAACCTGCATGACGCCTGCGCCGCACGCGGGCACGTGCGCCGTGAGCAGCCCCGCGCCGGCGTGGTAGCACGCGCGGGCAGCCAGCACGGCAGCACCCATCATGCCCTGCGAGCCCGCAACGAGCAGGCAGCGACCGTAGCTGCCCTTGTGCGAAAACTTTTTGCGCGTCCTCGCCAGCTGCTGCGCGTCAGCCTGCGTAAAGTAGCGGTACGGCGACGCTACCCTGCCGATAGCGTCGGGGTGCAGCCCAATGTCGAGCACGCGCAGCTCTCCGGCAAGCTCGCCCAGCGAAGGGAGCATCATGGAGAGCTTGGGCGCGCTGAGCGTAAAGGTGTAGCGCGCCTGCACCACCGCCGCGCCATCCCCCACTGCGCCGCCGTCGGACGGCATCCCCGAAGGGACGTCTATCGCCAGCACGTCGCAACCGCTACCGTTGATGTGCCGCACCAGCCTTTGCTCATAGCCGGCCAGCGGTCGGCTGAGCCCCGTGCCGAACAGCGCATCCACCAGCAGCGCGTCGGCGCTGAGCGCAGGCAGGCTGTCCGCGCTCGCCTGCTCGCACAGGATGGACGGATGCTGCCTCACCTGCCCATAAAAAAACGCCGCCTCCGCGCACAGCTCCTGCGGCGGGTAGCACAGCAGCACGCGCAGGCGGTACGCCGCGCTGTCCGCAAGCGCGAGGGCGAGGGCGAGCCCGTCGCCGCCGTTCTTGCCCCTGCCGCAAACAACGTCCACGCAGCGGCGCTGCGGAAATTGCAGCGCCAGCGCGCGCGCCAAAACCGCGCCCACGCGCCCCACCAGCCCCTCGGGAGTGATAGGCTCGTGGGCTATAGTATAGCTATCTACGAGTTGAATATCAGAGGATTGAATTATTTTCAGCATAAATTTATGGGGCTTGCGATGATGGTTAGCCCATTTTTTTTACCTTTGCAAAGGTAAAAAATAATTTACACCAAGCGATTTACAAATCATTAAAACTAACAAAATCTATGTTCAAGAATCATCCCAAAGGGCTATTAGTATTAGCTCTGACCAACATGGGCGAGCGATTTGGCTACTACACCATGCTGGCAATTCTGACCCTTTACATGCAGGCAAAGTTCGGGCTTTCCTCGTCGGCAACGAGCCTTACCTACTCAATCTTTCTGGGTCTGGTTTACTTTCTACCGCTGGCAGGCGGTTTTGTTGCCGACAAGGTGCTGGGCTACAGCAAAACCATTCTGCTGGGCATAGCGGTCATGTTTGCAGGCTACCTGCTGCTTGCCGCGCCAAGCCAAGCCGACGCCACCGGAAAAATTATGATGTACGGAGCGCTGGCGTTAATCGCTTTAGGAACCGGCTTCTTTAAGGGGAACCTGCAGGTGCTGGTGGGCAACCTCTACGAGTCGAGCGCCTACAAGGCAAAGCGCGATGTGGCGTTTTCCATCTTCTACATGTTCATCAACATTGGCGCGTTTTTTGCCCCGGGCGTGGCCAACAGCATCAACAACGCGTTTTTGGCAAAGGACAACTTTACCTACGACGCCTCCATTGCCAAAAGCTACGTTGCGCTCAACGATCGGGTGGTGGACGAGGCGGAGTTTTCCGCCCAAGCCTTTGCCGACGTTTCCGCTGCGCTGACGGCGGAGGACAGCGCCGACGTTGTCAAAAAAGCTAAGCGGGCTGAGGGCGTTATTTTCCCCAGCGACAAGCAGGAGCACCTCTTCAAGCTAAAAGCTGCCGGACTGCACCAGCTCACCCTGTCGGGAAAGCTGGACAGCAACGACTCGCTACAGGTTTCCATGGAAGACTACGCGCTGCTCAACAGCCGCCACCCCGATGATGCAACAAAAGCCGCCGCCGTGCGGGAGCGCATAGAGAGCGCCGCCGTGCCGCTCGCCGCCTTTGCCGTGGGCGGAGATGCGCAGGACTTTGCCACCGCCTTTGGCGGGTACTACATATCCAACGCGCTGAGCCGGTCATACAGCTTAGCCTTTGCCGTGGCGTGCATCAGCCTGCTGATTTCGGTGCTGATATTTTTGCTCTTCAAGGGAACGTGGAAGCCCGTGGACAAAACGCACCGGCAGCAGCTCACCGAAGCCGCCAAGAGCGGCAAAAAGGACGAGCAGCTGCTTATCCTGTCGCCGGCAGAGGTTAGGGAGCGAATAATTGCGCTATTCCTCGTGTTCTTTGTGGTGATATTCTTCTGGATGTCGTTCCACCAAAACGGACTTTGCATGACTTTCTTTGCCCGCGACTACACGCAAAGCCGCATCTCGCCCGTGTTCAACATGGCGTTTTCGCTGCTGGCCATCCTTCCGTTCATCGTGTTTGTGTACGGCATTTACCTGTCCACCATAGGGCTGTTTGGCGGCAAGCGCAAGGCAACGGCGGGCATTGCGCTTATCCTGCTGGGTATTGCAGGGGTGTGCGCATATTACTTTGTGGACGTAAAAAGCGCCGCCAGCTCGCTCAGCAGCATGGTGACCATCACGCCGCAAATTTTCCAGCAGTTCAACGCGCTGTTCATCATCCTGCTCACGCCGCTCTTCGTGGGGCTGTTTACCTACCTTGCAAACAGGGGCAAAGAGCCCTCCGCGCCCCGCAAGATTGGCTACGGAATGCTTCTGACCGCCGTAGGGTTTGTCATCCTGCTGGTCGCCTCCATCGGGCTTCCCGCACCAGCGGACATCAACGGCGTTTCGGACACGCTGGTGTCGCCCGCGTGGCTCATCGGCACCTACTTTGTGCTCACCTTAGCCGAGCTATTCCTGAGCCCCATGGGCATTTCGTTTGTATCGAAAGTTGCGCCGCCGCAGTACAAGGGCATGATGCAGGGCGGCTGGTTTGCCGCCACCGCCATCGGCAACTTTTTGGTGGGCGTGCTGGGCGTCTTCTGGGACAAGCTTTCGCTCGTTGCCTTCTGGGGCGTGCTCATCATCTGCTGCCTGCTCTCCGCCCTGTTCATATTCTCCATTATGAAAAGGCTTGAAAAGGCGACGAATTAGGAAAAATTACGAATACAAATTATAAAACATAACAGCCATGAAAGCTAATGGTATTATAGTCAACAAAAAAGACGTGACATATATGCTTGTTGCAGGTGCGCTTGTTGCACTTTTTATGCTGTTTTTAACCAAACTCTACGATTTTGGGTATGAATACACCAAACAGAAGTATGAAGTGGCAAGCCTAAAAGGGTAACGTGGGGTGAATAAAGGAATAGAGGCGGGTTGAAAAACTCGCCTCTATTTTTGTTATACCCATCCCCTCGCGCTTCGCGCCACTATCAAAAGTTACCAACTTCAAGGGTCACCGCAAGCGGAGTAGAAAAGGTCATTTCAGCATTTTGTAAATGACGTCCAATTTTTCAGCAATTTCAGCAGGAACATCTTTTGCCTCCATTAAGGAGATAAGCCGGTAGTAGCTCTTTTTGAAGTTGACGCCGACATTTACCTCTAATTGCTTGTAGAACGCAGCGAAAATTTTATCCAACCAGTCATCCGACAGCTTGGCAGTACTCCACCAATCATCGGCTAAATTCTTCAGGTAGGCAGGCAAAGTGTAGTCGGATACTGCCTGCTGCATTGCTTCCCCTAACTGCTGCGGTGAAAATTGAGGGTACTCTTTGTGTAGCGATTGGGCGTATGTGATTAGCAAGCTTGGG
>JAITQP010000276.1 GCA_031288885.1 Prevotellaceae bacterium
AAAAAATATATGGAATTTCGTATTGAGAAAGACACGATGGGCGAGGTAAAAGTACCCGCCGACAAGTACTGGGGCGCGCAAACCGAGCGCTCCCGCAACAACTTTAAGGTTGGCCCCGAGGCGTCCATGCCGAAGGAGATTATTGAGGCGTTTGCCTACCTGAAAAAGGCGGCGGCCTACGCCAACTGCGACTTGGGCGTGCTCCCCTCCGAAAAGCGCGACCTGATAGCCAAGGTGTGCGACGAAATTTTGGAGAAAAAGCTGAACGACCAATTCCCGCTCGTCATCTGGCAAACCGGCTCGGGGACGCAGAGCAACATGAACGTAAACGAGGTGGTTGCCAACCGCGCCCACGTGCTGCAAGGCAACAAGCTGGGCGAAGGCAAAACCTTTATCCACCCAAACGACGACGTGAACAAGTCGCAGTCGAGCAACGACACCTTCCCAACCGCCATGCACGTGGCGGCGTACAAGGCGGTGGTGGAGATAACCATCCCGGGGGTGGAGAAGCTGCGCGACACGCTGCAGCGAAAGAGCGAAGCCTTTAAGGACGTTGTGAAAATTGGGCGCACGCACCTCATGGACGCTACGCCGCTAACGCTGGGGCAGGAGCTGTCGGGCTACGTGGCGCAGCTCAACCACGCGCTGCGCGCCATCAAAAACACGCTGGCGCACCTCTCCGAAATCGCGCTGGGCGGCACGGCGGTGGGCACGGGGCTCAACACCCCAAAGGGCTACGACGTGAAGGTGGCGGACTACATCGCCAAGTTTACCGGACTGCCCATCAGGACTGCCCCCAACAAGTTTGAGGCGCTGGCAGCCCACGACGGCATTGTGGAGGCGCACGGCGCGCTGAAGCAGCTGGCGGTTTCGCTCATGAAAATCGCCAACGACATCCGCATGATGGCCTCCGGCCCGCGCTCCGGTATCGGCGAAATTTTTATCCCCGAAAACGAGCCGGGGTCGTCCATCATGCCCGGAAAGGTAAACCCCACGCAGTGCGAAGCAACCACCATGGTGTGCGCGCAGGTCATCGGCAACGACGTTACCGTAAGCGTTGGCGGCAGCACGGGGCACTACGAGCTCAACGTCTTTAAGCCCGTTATGGCAAACGCTTTCCTGCAATCGGCGCGGCTGCTGGGCGACGTGTGCACCTCGCTCAACGACCACTGCGCCGTGGGCATCGAGCCCAACACGGCGCGCATCAACGAGCTGGTGAACAACTCGCTCATGCTGGTAACGGCGCTCAACACCCACATCGGCTACGAAAAGGCAGCGCAAATTGCCAAAAAAGCGCACAAGGAAAACACCACGCTTCGCGCCGCCGCGCTGGCGCTGGGCTACCTCACCAACGAGCAGTTCACGGAGTGGGTTGACCCCAAAAAGATGGTCTGAAGAGAGTTAATTTTCGCTCACGTAAACCCTGTTTACCCGCGTTGAGATGCGGGTGAGGATTTCGTAGGGAATGGTGTTGAGCGTTTTGGCGAGGGCGGTCACGCTGGGGTTTTCGCCAAAGATGATGACCTCGTCGCCCGCGTGCACCGCGAGACCGGTAACGTCTGCCATGCACATGTCCATGCAGATGTTGCCGATGAAGGGCGCCGGCTTGCCGCCAATGAGCACGCCGCCCGCGCCGTTGCCCAGCAGCCGGTTCAGCCCGTCGGCGTAGCCAACGGGGATAGCGGCAATCGTTTTCTCCTCCTCCGCCTTACCCATTCGCCCGTAGCCCACCGTGTCGCCTGCCGGCACGCGCTTTACCTGCACCACGGTGCTCTTGAGAACGCTCACGGTGCGCATGCTGCTGGGCTTGGTGGCGCTCGCGCCGTAGAGCGAAATGCCCAGCCGCACCATGTCGAGCTGCGCCTCCGGAAAGCGCTCCACGCCTGCCGAGTTGGCCACGTGCCGCAGCGCTTTGTAGCCCAGCGCCTCCTCCACCCTTTTGCTCATCGCGCCGAACAGCGCAACCTGCGCGCGGGTAAAGTCGTCGTGCTGCGGCTCGTCGGCAGCGGCAAAGTGCGAGAAGATGCTCGCCACCTTGAGGTTGCGGAAGCGCGGCAGGCAAAGCAGCAGCTCGTCCAGCTCCTCCTCCGCAAAGCCCAAGCGGTGCATCCCCGTGTCCAGCTTAAGGTGAATGCTGCACACGCCCTCGCCCGCGCGCAGCACGGCCTCGCTGTAGCGCTGCAGCATGGGCAGGCTGTATATCTCCGGCTCCAGCCGGTGCTCCAGCATTTGCTCAAACGTGCCCGGCTCGGGGTTCAGAACGACCACCGGCATGGAAATTCCCGCTCGGCGCAGCTGCACGCCCTCGTCGGCAAAGGCAACGCCGAGGTAGTCCACGCGCTGGTGCTGGAGCAGCCGCGCCACCTCAACTATCCCTGCGCCGTAGGCGTTGGCCTTGACCATGGCGAGCGTTTTTACGCCTTTCCGCAGCGTTGCCCGCAGCGCGTTGAGGTTGTCGGTGAGCGCGGTGAGGTTGACCTCCAGCGTGGTGAGGTGCGTTTTTTGCGCCAGCTGGCGCGAGATTTGCTCCAGCAAAAAGCTGCGGCTCCCCTTGATGAGGATGGCCTCGTCCTTAAACGTGCTGCGGTCGAGCTGCCGCAGGAGGTGCCCCGTGGAGGAGAAGTGCTGCACGTCGCAGGTGAACTTGTCGAGGTGCTTGCCTACCTGCGCGCCAACGGCAATCAGGCGCGACACGCCGTGCTCGCGCAGCAGCTCCGCCACCTCGCCGTAGAGCCGCCAGCCCTCCTTGCCGCTCTGCTCAATGTCGGAGAGGATGACCGTGCGCCGCCGCCGCTTGCCGAAGCCCGACAGGAAGTCCAGCGCGATGCGGAGCGAGGCCACGTCGGCGTTGTAGGCGTCGTTGATGAGGACGCAGCCGTTGGCGCCCTCCTGCAGCTCCAGCCGCATGGCGATAGGCGAGAGGTGCGCCACGTTGCCCGCCACGTTCTCCTCGTTGATGTGCAGCGCGGGGAAGAGCTGCGCAAGGAGCATGCACGCCGTGAAGCTTTGCAGCGCGTTCTCCGTGGAGGCGGCGTCGGTAAAGGGGAGGTTGAGCAAAAATCGCCGCTGCGTAGCGGCCACCTCCACCGCTATGCAGGTGGCGACGTCGCTCTTTTCGGCGGAGATGACGCGCACGTCCGCCCCGTCGCCCGCGCCCCAGCAGCAGAGGCGTTTTTGCGCCAGCGACGCCGTGGCGCGGATGGCGGCGTGCACCTCGTGCTGGTCGGAGCAGTACACGATGGCCTCGGCGTTGGCGCACAGGCGCAGCTTTTCGCGCAGCTTCTGCTCGCGCGAGGCAAACCCCTCCTGATGCGCCTCGCCAAGGTTGGTGAACACCACCACGTCGGGGCGGAGGATGTTTTCCAGCCGCTCCATTTCGCTTGGCCGCGAAATGCCCGCCTCAAAAATCCCCAGCTCCGACGCCTCGTCCATGCGCCACACCGACAGCGGCACGCCCACCTGCGAGTTGTAGCTCTTGGGGCTGCGGGCTAACCGCAGCTGCGTGGAGAGCAGCTGCGCAATCCACTCCTTAACCACCGTTTTGCCGTTGCTTCCGGTCACCGCCACCACCGGATAGCTGTGCCGGCGGCGGTGGTGGGCGGCCAGCGCCTGTAGCGCGCGCAGCGTATCGGCCACGGTGATGAACGACGCCTGCGGGTATCGCTTGGCGCTGACCTCCTCGCTGACCACAAAGGCGCGCACGCCGCGCGCGTAGAGGTCGGCAAGGTAGAGGTGACCGTTGTGCCGCTCCCCAACGAGGGCAAAAAACAGCGCCCTGTCCGGATAAAACGTGCTGCGGCTATCCGTCACCACATCCGCCACCACGGGCGTACCTTTTCCGGCAAGCGTTCCGCTCATAATTTCGGCAACCGCCGAAAGGGTGTAAGGTTTCATTTTTGCTATGCTTTTTTTATTTTGCGCAAAGGTACGGATTTTTTTAGTGATTAGCTATGAGTGATTAGCGGCGCGAAGCGTGTAAGGGCTACGCCAACAATACCGCGCCGCTAATCAAAAAAAACTTGTATTTTTGCAAACCATAGAAACGCTACGTTATGGATTCTAAAATGTTGAACGATATTATCACCGTATTAGGCAAGTCGCCCGTAGAAAAGGCGTGGCTATTTGGCTCCTTTGCCCGCAACGAAGAAGATAGCCAAAGCGATATTGATATGCTGGTACGCTTCAGCCCGAATGAAAAAATCACGCTTTTTCGCTATGGGGGTATTGTTTACAATTTAGAGCAAATTACAGGCAGAAAAGTGAATTTGGTTGAGGAAGGAATGCTGAAGCCTTTTGCGCTTGAAGCAACCGAAAAAGATAAAGTGCTGATTTATGAGAAGTCCTGAGCGGGATAAAGAGCGGGTAAAGCAATTACCACGCTAAATGCAGCTAACAGGGATAGCATTTAAAAACGCTGTCCGAGCTATAAATTTACATTAACGGAGAGGCGCGCTTCGCGTCATTGCGAGCGAAGCGAAACAACTGGAGTTCGGCGGAGCCAATCCAGCGTCGCACGCCTCGCACCGCCCCGACCAACCTTATTTCCAACTTCATTCCCAAACAAAACAACCTCAGTAGCCCGAGAGGTCATCCCCCCTCTTCTCCCCAACCTCGTCACCTCATTGAGAGGGCGGCATTGCGAACGAAGCAGAGCAATCTAGCTCCGCTTCCTCGTAAGGGAATGACCCATTGCCGGATTGAAGGAAGAATTTCTGTAAAAATAATTTTGTCGATTCAAAAATCAGCTGTACTTTTGCATCGTGTTAAATGCCCGCGAAGCCTCTTAACAATGCTTAAATGCGCGGGTTGTTTATTTTCTAACGCTTTACCTTCATCATCTTGACAAATATTGCGTTCATACACAATCCCGTTTCGGGCGGGAGGCAGAGGTTGGATATTCCCTTACTGGTTCGCCGGTACTTTACGTGCGAAAAAGGTTTTCAAGCTACCTTTTACCGCACAAGGTTTGCCGGCGATGCCATTGCTATGGCAAAGCAGCTTGCCGGCGAGGGCTACGATGCTGTGGTTGCCATTGGCGGCGACGGCACGGTGAACGAGGTGGCGCAGTCGCTG
>JAITQP010000279.1 GCA_031288885.1 Prevotellaceae bacterium
ATATTTGTGCCGCCTACTCTGCCGCTGATGTTTTTGTTACGCCTTCTCTATCGGAAAATCTCCCCAACACTATCATGGAGGCAATGGCCTGTGGAACGCCTTGCGTAGGATTTAACGTAGGAGGCATTCCGGAGATGATTGACCATAAGCAAAACGGCTACGTGGCAGAATACAAAAATGCCGAAGATTTGGCGACCGGCATAGAGTGGGTTTTGGAAAATACGGAAAAGTTAGGGCTCCCTGATGCCTGCGTGAAAAAAGTGAAAGAAAATTATTCCGAATCCGTTGTAGCACAAAAATACATATCTTTGTACACAGAGTTGCTATTGGCAGGTGCAAGAATGAGCGCCCAAAATGAAACGAAGAGCTATATTTGATGAAATTACAAGTTGCCCATGCTCACCGAAAATCAACATGTAGAGCTTAAGTCAAGCTTCAATGAAGATGTCATTGAAACGCTGACTGCTTTTTCCAACACAAAAGGCGGACGGGTATTGGTAGGTATTGACGATAACGGACTTCCGGCTAAAGGATTTGCTATAGCTAAAGAAAGTATTCAAAAATGGCTAAACGAAATAAAAACCAAAACACAACCGTCTATCATTCCGGATATTGAGATTGTTAAATATAAGGACAGTGAGGTGGTTGAATTTTTCGTTCAGGAATTCCCCATCAAGCCGGTGGCTTTTAGGGGGAGGTATTTTAAGCGGGTTAAAAATTCAAACCACCAGCTAAGCCCTGTTGAGATTTCGAACATGAACATGGCATCCCTACAGGTTTCATGGGATGCTCATCCGGCTCCGAATTTTTCCATAAAAGATATAGATTTTAACAAAGTTGCAAGGTTTATCAGTAAAGTAAATTCGGTTGGGCGCTTTAACTTGGAAGGTTCTCCCAAAGAGTGCTTAGAAAAGCTACGGCTGATAAACAAAAATACTGTATCGAATGCGGCTGCGCTGCTTTTTGCAAAGGACGGGAGCGCTTACAATATACACTTGGGGCGATTTAAAACCCCCTCATCAATCATTGATGACAAAATGTTACGACTTACGCTGTTTGACGCCGTTGAGGAAACCCAAAAGTACTTAGTTGCCCAAATGAAAGTAGCGTTTGAGATAACGGGTAGAACCACTCAACGAACAGAAATTCTGGAGTATCCACTACCGGCTATTCGCGAGTTGATACTTAATACGCTAATACACAGAGATTATCTTAGCCCCATTGATGTACAAATAAAAGTATTTGACAGCAGCATCACCTTTTTTAACCCCGGCGAGCTGTATGGAAATTTAACGGTTGAAAGCTTAAAAACAAATACCTATCAAGCCTATGCAAGGAACAAGCTGATTTCCGAAGCATTTTATCTTACCGGCGATATAGAAAAATATGGTAGCGGGTTTCGCAGAATTAGAAACGAAATAAAACGTTACCCCTCTATGGAGCTTGTCTGTGAAGAAGTCCCTAATGGATTTTTAGTAACTATTAGCTATGTTAATCAAAAAACAAGCACGGCAAATGAGGGAATAAATGAAATGGGTGGCGGAATAAATGGCGGAATAAACAAAGTTGGCGGAATAAATGATGGAATAAATGAGGGAATAAATGGCGGAATAAACGAAAATGAGGGAATAAATGACGGAATAAACGAAGTTGGCGGAATAAATGAGGGAATAAATGGCGGAATAAACGAAGTTGAGGGAATAAATGGCGGAATAAATTTATTACTTGCGCTGATAGAAAAAAATCCAAATCAAAGAATCCCATTTTTTACCTCTAAGTTAAATGTGCCGGAAAAAACTATTGAGCGCTGGCTGAAAAAGTTGCGCGACGAAAGCAAAATAATCTATAAGGGGTCGAAAAAGACGGGTGGCTACTGGAAAAAAGCATAAATTACAGGAAAAATATATATCTTTGTACGCCGATTTGTTAAACGAAAGGTAGCCTCCATGGGCTACACTTCTCACGCCACCAAACTTTTTATTACTATCATAAAATGTACACAACACAGGAATTTAAGAGCGATCAGGAGGTGCGCTGGTGCCCGGGCTGCGGCGACCACGCAATACTCGCCTCCGTGCAGCGGATGCTGCCCGACGTGGCGGCGGAGCTGAACGTACCGAAGGAAAACTTTGTTTTCATCTCCGGAATAGGATGCTCGTCGCGCTTCCCCTACTACATGAATACCTTTGGTATGCACACCATTCACGGGCGCGCTACCGCCATCTCAACCGGCGTGAAGGTGGCCAACCCCGCCCTCAGCGTGTGGCAAATTACCGGCGACGGCGACGCGCTGGCCATCGGTGGAAACCACTTTATCCACGCCATTCGCCGCAACGTTGACCTCAACATTCTGCTGTTCAACAACGAAATATACGGGCTTACCAAGGGGCAATACTCGCCCACCTCAAAGCTGGGGCTAATTACCAAAACATCGCCGTTTGGCACGGTGGAGCATCCGTTCAACCCGGGCGAGCTGGTCATCGGCGCAAGCGGGACGTTCTTTGCCCGCTCGCTCGACGTGGAGCTCAAGCTCAGCGCCGAGTGCATGAAGGCCGCTGCGCTCCACGCGGGCTGCTCGGTGGTGGAGGTGCTGCAAAACTGCGTGATATTCAACGACGGCACGCACAGCGAATTTGCCGCAAAAGAGGTGCGCGAGGATAAAACCATTGTGCTGCGGCACGGGGCGCCAATGATTTTCGGCAAAAACAGGGATAAGGGAATTGTGCTCGACGGCATGAAGCTAAAGGCGGTGCAGCTGGGCGAAAACGGCATTACGGAGAAAGATTTGCTGGTGCACGACGCCTACGAAAGCGATTCGGGCATACACACCCTGCTTGCCGCCATGAAAGCGCCTCACCTTCCCGTGGCGCTGGGCATTATCCGCGCCGCCCAAAGCGACTCCTACGACAAGCTGGTGCACGAGCAAGTTGCGCAGGTGGCAGCAAAGCGCACCCTCACCAGCGTGGACGAGCTGCTCAACAGCGGAGAAACGTGGGAAGTTAAAAGTTAAGTAAGCATGAACACCGCCAACCTTTTGCTCATAAGCAACTCCACCAACTCAGGCGAGGGATACCTCGAATACTGCAAGCAGGACATCGCCGATTTTTTGAAAACCTACGGCGTAAGCCGAGCGCTGTTTTTTCCCTTTGCCGCCGTCACCTTTTCCTACGACGAGTACGAGCGCAAGGTGCAGGAAAAGCTCCTGCCGCTTGGGGTGGAAATCGAAAGCATACACCGCGCGCACAACGCGCAGCAAGCCGTGCGCGACGCGCAGGCCATTGTGGTGGGCGGCGGCAACACCTTTCACCTGCTCAGGTGCATTCAGGATTTGCAGCTGATGGAGGCCGTTCGCGGCAAGGCGCTAAGCGGCGCGCCCTACGTAGGCTGGAGCGCCGGAAGCAACCTCGCCTGCCCCACCATTTGCACCACCAACGATATGCCCATTGTGGAGCCGGAAAGCCTGTCGGCGTTCAGCCTCATCCCGTTCCAGATTAACCCGCACTACCTTGACGCCCACCCCACGGGGCACGCCGGCGAAACGCGCGAGCAGCGCCTGCTGGAGTACATTGCCGCCAACCCTCACCGCTACGTGGCGGGGCTGCGCGAAGCGTGCATGCTGCGCCTCACAGGCGGCCAGCTAACGCTGCACGGCAACCGCCCCATGCGCGTATTCAAGGCGGGGCAACCGCCGCAGGAGCTGCAACCAGCTGACAACCTCCAATTTTTGCTGCGCTAAGCTCACAGAGTATAATACACTTAGCCCACCTCAGGGTAAAAAATCAGACCGGAAAACCCACCTCAAGGTAAAAAGTCAGACCGGAAAACCGGCTTTCGGGGTAAAAAATCAGACCGGAAGCAGCCCGATGCGGTAGCGGTGCGACATTTTGTCAGCAGCGCAGCGGTTGGCACGTTGCTTGATTGATGTTTGGGCATGTCAACTATATTGTTAAAATCACTCTAAAAAATCTCTAAGTAGCTATGAAAGGTAAAATAGGCGTTACGACGGAAAACATTTTTCCCGTCATCAAAAAATTTCTGTACTCCGACCACGAAATATTCCTGCGCGAAATCGTGTCGAACGCAGTGGATGCAACAAAGAAGCTGCTGGCGCTCTCGGCGCTGGGCGAGGTAAAGGGCGAGGTGGGCGAGCCGGTAATCCGCATCTCGCTGGACAAAAAGAACGGTACGCTCACCGTGTCCGACAGCGGTATCGGCATGACGGAGGAGGAAATAGAGCGGTTCATCAACCAGATTGCCTTCTCGGGGGCAGAGGAGTTTCTGGAGAAGTACAAGGACAAAACCAACATCATTGGGCACTTTGGGCTGGGCTTTTACTCCTCCTTTATGGTGGCGGACAAGGTGGAGATTGACACCAAATCGTACAAGGACGCCCCCGCCGTGCGCTGGGAGTGCGACGGCTCGCCCGAGTACGCCACGCGGGAGTCCGGACGCACGGAGCGCGGCACCGACATTATACTCCACATCGCCAAGGACAGCGAGGAGTTCCTCTCGGAGCAAAAAATTAAGGAATTGCTCAACAAGTACTGCAAATTTTTGCCCATCCCCATCGTCTTCGGCAAGGAGCAGGAGTGGAAGGACGGCAAGTACGTGGACGCCGACAAGGATTTGGTGGTCAACAACACCAACCCGCTCTGGACGCGCACCCCGTCCGACCTCAAGGAGGAGGACTACATGAGCTTCTACGCCGAGCTGTATCCGGCTGCCGAAAATCCGCTGTTCTACATCCACCTCAACGTGGACTACCCGTTTCACCTCACGGGGGTGCTCTACTTCCCCAAAATAAGGAGCAACATCGACCTCCAGCGCAACAAGATACAGCTGTACTCCAACCAAGTCTTCGTAACCGACTCGGTGGAGGGCATCGTGCCCGACTTCCTCACCCTGCTGCACGGGGTGCTCGACTCGCCGGACATCCCGCTGAACGTGTCGCGCAGCTACCTGCAAAGCGACGCCAACGTGAAGAAAATATCGGGGCACATCAGCAAAAAGGTGTCCGACCGCCTCGCGGAGCTGTTCGCCGCCGACCGCCCAAAGCTCGAGGGCAAGTGGGACGACCTGAAGCTGTTCATCGAGTACGGCATGGTGACGGACGAAAAGTTCTACGAGCGCGCCGAAAAGTTCTACCTCCTCAAGAACACCGACGGCAAGTGCTTTACGTTTGAGGAGTACAAAAAGCTCATAGAGCCCAGCCAGACGGACAAGCACAAAAACCTCGTGTACCTCTACGCCTCCGACGTGCAGGCGCAGTACACGTTCATCGACGCCGCCAAGCGCAAGGGCTACGACGTGCTGCTGATGGGCGGGCAGCTGAACGCCCACTTCATCAGCAAGCTCGAGAGCGCGTGGAAGGAGTCGCGCTTTGTGCGCGTGGACGCCGACGTGGTGGACAAGCTCATTGAAAAGGACGTTGACCGGCAATCCAAGCTGCCCGAAGCGCGGGCGGAGCTGGTGCGCGCCGTCTTTGAGGCCAACACCCCCGACGGAGACGCAAGCTACTTCGTCTCCTCCGAAAGCATGGACGAGCACGACGCGCCGGTGGTAATCACCCAAAACGAATTTATGCGCCGCATGAAGGACATGTCGGCGGTGGGCGGCGGCGGCGGCTACTCGCTCTACGGTCAGGCAGGCGAAATGCTGAACGTGGTGGTCAACACCAACCACCCGCTGGTGCTGCAAATCGACAGCCGCTTGGAGAAAGACCTCTCGGCCTCGCTAACGCCGCTGCAGGGCGATATTGCCCAAGCGCAGGCGCGCCTCGACGAGCTGAGCGCGCAGGCAAAGGGCAAAAAGGACGACGACACTCCGCAGGCGCAAAAGGACGAGCTCGCGGAGGCGGAAAAGCAGCTGGACGACCTCAAAAGCCGCAAAAAGGACATGCTCGCCCAGTACGGCAAGCAAAACCAGCTGGCAAAGCAGCTGCTCGACCTCGCCCTGCTCGCCAACAACCGCCTGACCGGAGAGGCGCTCGACAGGTTCGTAAAGCGAAGCGTAGAGCTAATGAATGATAATGATTAATAATGATTAACGGTTAATGATTAATGATTAATGGCGCGAGTGCGCACCGTAGGGGCGGGTTTCAAACCCGCCCTTTATGCACACCACCCGCGCCCATCTCTGCCGTCATTCCGACCGACGCGCGCGAGGAACGAGCGCGCAGAGCGGAGGAACGAGCGCGCAAACAGCCGTCACTGCACGTTTCGCGTCATTGCGAGCGCAGCGAAGCAACCGGAGCGTAGCGGGACTCAACGAAGTTAATCCCGCGCCGCAGGCTTCGCGTTGCCTCGCTTGTTTTTCTGGTTTGGCTACGCCGAGCTCCGCTGCGCTCCGGTTGCTTCGCTCCGCTCGCAATGACGCGAGGCGTGCCAACGGGACGCCTCGC
>JAITQP010000307.1 GCA_031288885.1 Prevotellaceae bacterium
TTCTCCGCCGAGTGGTAGTCGGAGCTTTCGAGCAGCGCCGATTGCGGGAACATATCCCGCACCTTGAGGTAAATGCTCACCGGCGTTTGCAGGTCGGCAAGCAGCGTTTTTTTGATAACCGTCAGCAATGTCTTCATGTCAATTAGGAATTAAGAATTACGAATTAATTACGAATTAGGAATTACGAATTAGGAATTAAATTAAGGGTAAAGAATAGGGCTAACGCGCGTAGCGTAAGTCCTAATTCCTAATTCCTAATTCGTAATTCCTAATTCCTCTTCAGTCTTTCATACTTTTCATAATGCTGCCAATAATTCGAAGCAGCTCTTCAATATCCGTAAGCAGGGATTGCGCTATTTTTTCGTCAATAATCTGCGTATCGCGCAAAAGCCTTACCCAGTAGCCGGTCTCCCGTGCTTCTTTATAGGCTATAGATAGCTTTGAGGAAAAATCTTTTCGGGAGTATCCCCCCACAGCTTCTTCAACATTTGCTCCGATTGATGTTCCACACCTGAGAAGCTGCTTTGAAAGCACAAACTCCCTCTTCTCATCTGTGAGATATTGGTAACACTTTACTATTCGGATAGCAAAAGCATAACTTTTTTCAAGAACAATATTATTAGACTTCATTTTAATTACGAATTACGAATTAGGAATTAGGAATTAAAAACAAAAAAAACAATAGTATATTGTTACAATAATAACATTTATCTGTTAGGTATGAATTGTCAATTAAGCATTAGGAAGAGGATTGACACGCGTAGCGCAATTCCTAATTCGTAATTCCTAATTCCTAATTCCTAATTCGTAATTCCCCATGTCTTTGTCGCCGCGCCCCGACAGGGTGAGCACCACCACGTCGTTTGGCCGGAAAGCCTTGAGGCGGAACACCCCCAGCGCGTGCGCCGTTTCCAGCGCCGGAATAATGCCCTCGAGCTGCGTGAGCTCCATGGCCGCCGCCAGCGCCTCGTCGTCGGTCACGGCGAGGTACTCCGCCCGACCGGTTACGGCAAGGTTGGCGTGCAGCGGCCCAATGCCCGGGTAGTCCAGACCGGCGGAGATGGAGTACGGCTCCGTGATTTGCCCGTCGTCGGTTTGCATCACAAAGGTGTGCGCGCCGTGGATGATACCCCGCTTGCCGAGGTGGATGGTGGCGGCGGTTTGGTCGGTGTTCACGCCCAGACCGGCCGCCTCCGCGCCGATGAGCTTCACGCGCTCGTCGTTGAGGTAGTGGTAGAACGTACCGGCGGCGTTGCTGCCGCCGCCCACGCAGGCAATGAGGTAGTCGGGGTAGTCGCGCCCTGTGCGCTCGGCGAGCTGCGCTTTTATCTCCTCGCTAATCACCGACTGAAACCGCGTCACCATGTCGGGGTAGGGGTGGGGGCCTACGGTGGAGCCAATGATGTAGTGCGTATCCGACGGGTTGCAGCACCAGTCGCGGATGGCCTCGTTGGTGGCGTCCTTGAGCGTTTTGTTGCCGCTGGTGACGGAGCGCACCTCCGCGCCCAGCATTTGCATTTTTTGCACGTTGAGGCGCTGCCGCGCAATGTCCGTTTCGCCCATGTACACGATGCAGCGCATTCCCTTCAGGGCGCACACGGTGGCGGTGGCCACGCCGTGCTGCCCCGCGCCCGTTTCGGCAATGATGCGGGTTTTGCCCATGCGCTGCGCGAGGAGGATTTGCCCCACGGTGTTGTTGATTTTGTGCGCGCCGGTGTGGTTGAGGTCTTCGCGCTTGAGGTAGATGCGCGTGGCGTACCGCTCCGACAGGCGGCCGGCAAAGTACAGCGGCGACGGGCGCCCCACGTAGTCGCGCAGCAGCGCGTCGAGCTCGGCCTTGAACGACGGGTCGCCGATAATCTTCAGGTAGCTTTCCTTTAGCGCCTCCACGTTGGCGTAGAGGATTTCGGGGATGTACGCCCCGCCGAACTCGCCGTAGCGGCCGTTGTTGTTTACGTTGTAATCCATAGCGATAGCTGGTGTTGCGGAAAAAACTAAGGGCTGTCGTGAGTGGACAGCCCTTTGCTTGTTTTTATCGTTGTATGCTAAAACATGGCGCTACCTGTTCACGACTTTGAAAAGCTGCGAACGCCACCACCAAGTATTATTAGCATAACAGGTCATAACATCATGTTCAAATTAGACGCAGCAAATTTATATTATTATTTTGTAAACTCCAAATTTTTTTGGGGAAAATTAGAAAAATTATTGATAGCTAATGTAGGGTAGCGTTTCAAGTTCACCCGCCCCTACCCTTATTCTCATTGCGAGCGTAACCAATCCAGAGCGGTTTGGTTGTGATTTACAAAATCAAGAAATAGAATGCCGCTGTTTTGTGTAGGTGATTTTATGCTACCTTTGCAGTAAAAACATTTTTGCTATAGCATACGCGTGTAGCGTACTGAATACTTGGAAGTCGGATTATTCATTAACCATAAAAACCATACTCAAGCCATGCACCTCCGCCAAGCCAACATTCTCGTGATAGACGACGACAAGGACATCCTCACCGCCGTCCGTTTCCTGCTCAAGCCGGAGGTGAAAAGCATCGTCACGGACTCCAACCCCGAAAACCTCCGCCGCCTCCTCTCCGAAAACGACTTCGACCTGCTGCTGCTGGACATGAATTTTGTCAGCTCCATGAACACCGGCAACGAGGGCATTTACTGGCTGCGGCAGGTAAAGGGCTGGAATAGCAAGGTGAGGGTAATCATGATTACCGCGTACGCCGACATCGAGCTGGCCATTAAGTCGCTTAAGGAGGGCGCTGACGACTTTTTGGTAAAGCCATGGCACAACGAAAACCTGCTCAGCACGCTGCGGGAAACGCTGGAGAAGCGCGACGCTACAGGCGAAAAAAAGGCGCGGACAAAGGAAAAACCGGCGGCGGGCATGATTGGCGCGTCGGAAATCATGAACGCCCTTTTCCGAAAATTGGAGAAAATTGCGCCTACCGACGCCAACGTGCTCATCATGGGCGAGAATGGCACCGGTAAAGACCTCATTGCGCAGGCCATTTTCAGCGCCTCGCTCCGCAGGCACAAGCCCTTTGTGAAAGTTGACGCAGGCGCGCTGACCGAAACCCTGTTTGAAAGCGAGCTCTTTGGGCACAAAAAGGGCGCCTTTACCGATGCCCGCGAAGACCGCACCGGCCTGATTGAATCGGCCAACGGCGGCACGCTGTTTTTGGACGAAATCGGGAATATCTCCCTGCAGCAGCAGGCAAAGCTGCTAACGGTGCTGCAAAACCGGCAAGTCGTCCGGCTCGGCTCCAACACGCCCACGCCGGTGGACATCCGGCTCATCACCGCCACCAACGTGCCCTTTGCCGAGCTGGCCAACGAGCAGCGCTTCAGGAAAGACCTGATTTACCGCATCAACACGGTGGAAATAACCGCTCCACCCCTGCGGGAGCGCGGCGGCGACGTTATCCTGCTCGCCGAACACTTTCTGCGCATGTACACCCAAAAGTACGTAAAGCCCGAGTTGTCCCTCTCCGAGCCGGCAAAGGAGAAGCTGCTCCGGTACCACTACCCGGGCAACGTGCGCGAGCTGCAGTACGCCATGGAAAGGGCGGTAATCATGTCCGGCGGCAAGGCGCTGCAGCCGGACGAGGTTGTTTTTTCGCCCCTTGAGCAAAAACCGGCAGAGGCGCAAGCCGCGCACACCTACAACCTTGAGGAGCTCGAGCGCAAGGCCATTATCCACGCCATCGAAAAGCACGGCGGGAACATCTCCAAAGCCGCAAAGGAGCTGGGGCTTACAAGAGCCGCGCTCTACCGGCGGTTGGAAAAATACGGGATTTGATGAAGCATAAATACCACATATCGCTCCTGTTTGCGCTCACCGTAGCGCTGGGCGTAACCTGCGGATGGTTTATATCAGCCTACTTCACCGTAGGGTTGCTGTTAGCCGCGGTCACGCTGGTGGCGTTTTTTTCCGCCGTTGGCCGCGTTGGGAAATTCTTCTGGGACGTGCACAACTTTGCGGAGGCGGCGCGCTACCGCGATTTCTCGAAGCGATACCCCGAGCGCACCGGCTGGAAAGGAAACGACTTTTACCGCTACTTTAACGAGATAAGCAACGTGTTCCGCGCGCTGAGCAGGGAGAAAGAGCTGCAGCAGCAGCACCTCCACAAAATGCTGGAGCTGATAGATACCGGCATACTGGCCTACCATCAGGACACGAACGAAATCCTCTGGCTGAACAACGCCTTCAAAACCATGTTCGACATCCCGTCCATCAAAAGCGTTACATGGCTAAAAACGCGGCGGGAAACGCTCTACCGCGAGCTGCGCAGCATCCCAACGGGGCACAACCGCCTCATCACGGTAACCGTGCGAAACCAGTCGATAAAAACGCTCATCAACGCCCACATTTTCCAAACCGGCGGCAAAACCTACAAGATGATTGCCTTTCACAACATCAGCGCCACGCTCGAGGAGATTGAAGCCAGCGCATGGAAAAGCCTGCTGAACGTGATGACCCACGAAATTATGAACTCCATTGCGCCGGTGGCCTCGCTGGCCGACACGCTGAAAAAACGCCTCGAGGACATACGCGGCAAAAGCGCCGCAGCGATAAAGCCCGACTTTGAGGACATCGAGTTTGCCATGGACACCATTCACCGCCGGAGCGAGGGCCTGCTGCGCTTTGCCGACACCTACCGCAACCTCAGCAAAACGATTGTCCCCAACCTGAGGCAGGAAAACATTGCGCAGATGCTGCACGCCATTCACCAGCTCATGGAGCCGCTGCTGAAGCAAAAAAACATATCCTTTGAGGTAAACGCGGAAAGCCGCCTGCTGACGGCGAGCATCGACCGAGGGCTGATAGAGCAGGTGCTCATCAACTTCATCACGAACGCCACGTACGCGGTAAGAGAGAAAGAAGCGCCGCAAATCCTACTCTTTGCCGGCGCCACCCCCGACGGGCGCCCTTACATTACGGTGGCCGACAACGGTTGCGGCATTTCGCCGGAAATGCGCGACAAGATTTTCATTCCTTTTTTCAGCACCAAAAAAAACGGCACAGGCATTGGGCTAAGCCTGTCGCGCGAAATCATCAAGCTCCATCAGGGGAGCTT
>JAITQP010000036.1 GCA_031288885.1 Prevotellaceae bacterium
GTAAAGCCCCTCAAACAGCTCCTTTTTTCCCGTAAAAACCGCCTCCATCGTGCTTATGAGGAGGGATTTCCCGAAGCGTCGGGGGCGCGACAGAAAGTAAACCTTGCCGGTGGTAATTATCCGGTGGATGGCTGCGGTTTTATCTACGTAGAGGTAATCATTGCTGCGCAAGTCCTCAAACGACTGTATCCCTATCGGTAAATTCTTCATGGCAAAATATTTTTTTAACGTACAACCTAAAATCTGATAGCTACCCCCGCATCTCCATCCTGCACCCCACGTTTTTTCCGGAGAATGCAATGCCCAGCAGGAGCACCTTGCCGGTGTAGCGGTTGTAGTACCTGCGCTCGTGGATTTGCTTCATGGCGTCCTTGAGCAGCGCCTTTACTTTCCTTTTGTCGTGGTACTTTATTTCGGCAACAACGGTTAAGCCGGATTGCTCCCAAACGGCGTCGGCGCTGCCTCGATTGTTTGGCCGCTCGCCCTGAATGTTGAAGCCAATCAGCCGCATCCATATCAGCATCATGGTGTGGTAGTAAGCTTCGGTGGGGATGTGCAGCTGGTGCGGCACGGTGGCAACCATCGCCTCGAGGCTGTCGGCAAATCCGGCCTCGTCGCCCTCATTGATTTGCTGCACCATGGTGAGGCGCAGGTTGTCCACCTGCTCAACGGGGTATTTGCCGTAGGCTCGCAGCAGGTGCGTCATGAACGCCTGCTTGACCTCCGAGTTGGGAATGCCGAGGGTGTAGCGAGGTTGCTTGTCATGTAGCTCTATCTGCTTAATGGTCAGGTAGCCGGCTTGAAACAGCAGGGGCACTTCGCCAATGTCCGGCGGGTTGTACCCGTCAAACACGCTTGCGTCAACGGTGAGCGGCTCCAGCACCGCATCTGTTTTATTTCGCCGCCGTATCATCTCTATCAGGAAAGTGGGCGTGCCCGTGCGGAACCAGTGTCCCACAAAAATTTTCTCGGAGAAAAACATCAGGGTCGAAAAGGGGTTGTACACCCGCGTTTCGCCGTCCCATGAGTAGCCGTCGTACCAGTAGCGGATTGCGTCCAGCAGCTCCTCTTTTGTCATTTTTAGCTGTTGTGCCGTATCCTCTATGCGCTCCGTAAAGCAGCTTTCCAGCTCCTCCTGCGTGTAGCCGCATACAGCGGCATACTGCTTGTGCATGGTAATATCTTGAAGGTTGTTGAGCGCCGAGAAAACGGACAGCCCTGAAAACTTG
Organism: Prevotellaceae bacterium; assembly: GCA_031288885.1. Classification (GTDB taxonomy): domain Bacteria; phylum Bacteroidota; class Bacteroidia; order Bacteroidales; family UBA932; genus JAITMY01. The sequence continues at coordinate 1,230 of JAITQP010000036.1, forward strand.
GACACGCCGGTGAGGAAGAGAAACTTCAGGTGCTCGTCCGAGCCTTTCATCACTTGGTAAAAATCGTGCACCGCTCTTCGAATAAAGTCCAAATCCTCGTCGAACAGGTGGCTCGTAATTGGCTTATCATACTCGTCAATCAGGACGACTACTTTTTTGCCGGTTTTTTCGTGCAGCTTTCGCATCAGCTCACGAAAGCAATCCGGCGCAGAGGTAGCCGTCAACGTAATTTGGTAATTTTCAGCAATTTCTTTCAAATAGCCAAGCATGCTGACTTTCATTTCCTCCGGCGTGGCATGGTTTATCAGCGTCCAGTCTATCCGTATAACGGGCTCTTGCTGCGACCAATCCCACTTGTCGTAGATGTATAATCCCTCAAACAGCTGCTTTTTACCTTTAAAAACCGCCTCCATCGTGCTTAGGAGCAAAGATTTACCAAACCGGCGCGGGCGCGAAAGAAAGTAAACTGTTCCCGAGGTGATTAGCTCGTATACCAGCTGGGTTTTATCCACGTAAAGAAAACCACCCTCCCGCAGCTTCTCAAACGACTGTATGCCTATCGGTAAATTCTTCATGGTAAACGTTTTTTTAGCAAAGGTACAATTTCTTTCGGAATATTTGTCCTATCTTTGCAGGCATTTTGCGTGATTTTTTTACCATCGCATGACCATTGACAAGTTTACTACCCGATTTGCAGCGCAGGGCGAATTTTCGCGCCTGTGCGAGGCGTTGCTGCGCCCCGAGCGCGTTCACCTGTACGCCGACAGGCTGGCCGGCTCTGCGCGGAGCGTGCTGGGCGCTGCCGCCGCAGCGCGGTTGGGAGGGCTGCACCTCTTTGTGCTCGACGACCGCGAGGCGGCGGCGTACTTCTACAACGACCTCTACAACCTGCGCGAGGGGCGCGGCGTGCTATTCTTCCCGTCCAGTTACCGGCGCAGCGCGCAGCACGGCGAAGAGGACGTCGCCGCCGCCGTGCAGCGCACCGCCGCCCTGACCCGCATTGCCGAAATGACCGACCGCGACGCGCTCTGCGTGGTGAGCTACACGGAGGCTGCGGGCGAAAAAGTCGCGTCGGACGAGGCGCTAAGAAAAAATACCCTCAAGCTGCACGTTGGCGAGCAGGTTTCGCCGGACTTTACCTGCGAAACGCTGACGGAGTATCACTTTGAGCGCGTCGATTTTGTGAGCGAGCCCGGGCAGTTTGCCGTGCGCGGAAGCATTGTCGACGTGTTTTCGTTTGCCGACAGCAAGCCGTACCGTATCGACTTCTTTGGGGACGAGGTGGAGAGCATCCGCAGCTTTAGCCTCAACACGCAGCTCTCCGAGGCTAAGCACAGCGAGGTGGAAATTATCCCCAACCTGCGCGCCACTACGTCCAAAGGGGGGATTTCGATATTCGGCTTCATCCAAAAGCACGCCGACAGCAAGCGCATCCTCCCCATCGTTTGGGCAGACGACGTGCGGCTTGCCGCGCAAAAAATAGCGGCGCAGCACGACGTGGCAGGCGGCTCAACCATCGGCAAAGCCGATTTTGAGAAAGCGCTACGGGATTTTCGCTGCGTGTTCTTCGCCGCGGGGAGCGACGATAGCGCCCCAGCGCAGGAGGCGCCCTCCGCTGAGTTGCCCCTCCGCTGCCGGTTTAACACCGCGCCGCAGCCCGCTTTCAACAAGAACTTCGACCTGCTGGCGGCTAACCTCAAGGAGAACGAGGATAGAGGGTTTGAGAATTTTTTGCTCACCGACAGCCTCCTGCAAGCCGAGCGGCTGTCCGGCATCCTGACCAGCATTAACGGCGAGGTGAAAGGGTTTGAGCAGGTGCCGGTGGCGCTGCACGAGGGTTTTGTGGACAGCGACGCAAAAATCTGCTGCTACACCGACCACCAGCTCTTTGCGCGCCACCACCGCTACAAGCTGCACGGCGCGCCCGACAAGAGCGAGCAGCTCACCGTCCGCGAGCTCAGCTCGCTGCAAATGGGCGACTACGTGGTGCACATCGACCACGGCGTGGGCGTGTTTGGCGGGCTGGTGAAGCAGAGCCTCAACGGAAAGCTGCACGAGTTCGTAAAGCTCGTGTACCGCGACGGCGACGTGCTCTTTGTAAGCGTACACGGGCTACACCGCATATCGCGCTACAAGGGAAAGGAAAGCGTCCCGCCAAAGATATACAAGCTGGGGGGCGATGCGTGGCAAAAGCTCAAGAATACCACCAAAAGCAAGGTCAAGGATATTGCCAAAGACCTCATTGCGCTCTACGCGCAGCGCAAAAACACCAAAGGCTTCGCCTTCTCGGCGGACTCCTACCTGCAGCAGGAGCTGGAGGCCTCGTTCATCTACGAGGACACCCCCGACCAGCTCAAGGTTACGCAGGCCGTAAAAGCCGACATGGAGGACGCTACCCCCATGGACAGGCTGGTATGCGGCGACGTGGGGTTTGGCAAAACGGAGGTTGCCATGCGCGCCGCCTTCAAAGCCGTTGCCGACAGCAAGCAGGTTGCCGTGCTGGTGCCCACCACCATTCTCGCGCTGCAGCACTACAAAACCTTCAGCCGACGGCTGCACAGCTTCCCCTGCCGCATCGACTACCTGAGCCGCTTCAAATCCTCCGCCGAAACCAAGCGGGCGCTGGCGGAGCTCGCCGAGGGAAAAATCGACGTCATCATTGGCACGCACAAGCTGCTGGGGAGCGCGGTGAAGTTCAAAAATCTGGGCTTGCTCATCATCGACGAGGAGCAAAAATTTGGCGTAAAGGCAAAGGAAAGGCTGCGGCAGCTGCGGGTGAGCATCGACACGCTCACGCTCACCGCCACGCCCATTCCGCGCACGCTGCAGTTCTCGCTCATGGGCGCGCGCGACCTCTCCATCATCCAAACCCCGCCTCCCAACCGGAAGCCCGTAGCTACAGAGGTGCACACCTTTAGCGAGGAGGTTGTGCGCAACGCCGTAGAGTACGAGGTGGCGCGCGGCGGGCAGGTGTTTTTTGTGCACAACAGGGTGCAGGACATCCTGTCGGTTGAGGAGATGGTGCGCAAGCTTTGCCCCCACGTCAAGGTAACCGTTGCGCACGGGCAAATGGAGGGCAACGAAATGGAAAAGCGCGTGGTGGACTTCATCATGGGCGAGTACGACGTGCTCATCGCCACCAGCATCATCGAAAACGGCATCGACATCCCCAACGCCAACACCATGATCATCAACCACGCGCACTACTTTGGGCTGAGCGACCTGCACCAGCTGCGCGGCCGCGTGGGGCGGAGCAACCGCAAGGCGTTCTGCTACCTGCTGACGCCTCCGGTGGCAACGCTCACCGACGAGGCGCGCCGCAGGCTTCGCGCCATCGAAGAGTTCTCCGACCTCGGCAGCGGCTTCAACATTGCCATGCAGGACTTGGATATTCGCGGCGCGGGAAACCTGCTGGGCGGCGAGCAGAGCGGATTTATTGCCGAAATAGGGTTTGAGACGTACCAAAAAATCCTCAACGAGGCGCTCTCCGAGCTCCGCGAGGAGGAGTGGTCGTCCGCCCAGCCGGCGGAGGGCGGCAGCGAGCCGGACAAGGCTGCCGCCGCCAAGCCCGCCGTTGCCGGATACCCGCTGCCGCCGCAGGACAGCGGGTGGAGCTCGCTCCTCGACTGCGCCATCGAAACCGACATGGAGCTGCTCATCCCCGATGCTTACGTGAGCAACATGTCCGAAAAAATCCTCCTCTACCGCGAGCTGGACAACCTGCAAACCGAGGCCGAAATCACCGCTTTCCACGCCCGCATGACCGACCGCTTTGGCGCCATGCCCCCCTCGGCGGAGGAGCTGCTCAACATCGTACGGCTCCGGCTGGCGGCGGTGGAGCTGGGGTTTGAGAAGATTATCCTGAAAAATAACCTCATGATAGCCTACTTTGTAAGCAACCAGCAAAGCTCCTACTACAAGAGCGCCACCTTTGAGACCATCATGCAGCGAATAGCCTCCAAGCCGCTACAGCTCAAGGTGAAGGAGCAAAACGGAAAGCTCTCGCTGGTTGCCCCGCGCGTAAGCACCATTGCGCAGGCAATGTACGTGCTGAAAGTAATTAGCTAATGATTAATGGCTATATAAAGTTCGATAAGAATTTGCGTTAACAAATAAGCACGCTTCGCGTCATTGCGAGCGAAGCGAGGCAACCGGAGCGAAGCGTGCCTATCTGTTAATGTAAATTTATTAGACTTATATTAAGTCCAATAAATTTTTACACAATCAAAATTCATAATATATTCATTTTCAGTAAAATATAAGTACATTTTGTGTAACTTTTAGGTGTATTCAATATAATATAATATAAATAAGCACGCTTTGCGTCATTGCGAGCGAAGCGAAGCAATCCAGAAATACGGGCAAGGCAACTCGCTGGATTGGCTACGCCGAACTCCGCTTCACTTGCAATGACGCAAGGCGTGCTAAAAGCAATGTATAAACCATACAGCATATAGCACCTTATAAAATCGCTATTTGAAAAAATCTATTGGACTTTATATAGGATAAAAATTGAGCATTGGCTGATGCACACGCTAGCCAATGCTCAATTCGATTTTTTAGGAGGCTTGAGGAGAATGCCTATGGTAAAGTTACTGCGCAGGCAAACCTACGCGGAAGCCAAGGTCCACGCGGGAACTAGTCGGAGGGTGGGTGGGGCGAACAGCATTGCGTGACCACGTTGCACCGTCTTTATAGCCACCACCACGAAAAACACGGGAACTGCCCGTTGCAGGCCCCGTAGGATCTTGTACAGACGCGGAAGAGTAGACTCCATTCCAATCTGAACACCACTCCCATACGTTACCGGTCATGTCATAAATACCAAGTTCATTAGGCTTTCTTGTGCCCACAGGGCGAGAACTGCTGCTGGAATTAAGACTACACCATGCTACTTCACCAAAGTCGTCACCACCGCTAAACTTGTATTTTTGGCTTTTTGCACCACCGCGCGCTGCATACTCCCATTCGGCTTCAGTGGGCAGACGATAGTTCTTCCCTGTGAGTTGTTTCAACTTCATGAGAAACGTATCAACATCCACCCATTTCACATTATCAACAGGTTGCTGGTCGTCTCCTTTTTGGGTGCTGGGATTACTACCCATGACTGTTACCCACTGTTTCTGCGTTACTTCGTATTTGCCAATGTAATAACTTCTCAACGTAACGCTGTGGGCAGGTTTTTCATTACTTTGGCAATCGGTTTGCTCAGCGGTACACCCCATCTCAAATGTACCTCCCTCCACAAACACCATCTCAATGTCCAACTCCGCAGGATAGTTACGCGTAGGGGCAGGTGCGCTACGCTTGCGCTCTGGCCCATTCAGCTGCTGCGCTAACGCCGAAGATACCCGCGTCAGCTCGCCGCTGCCAACGCCGGTGCGAATGTAGCTGCCTTTGCCGGACAGTTTGCGGTCTTTGGTATCAATAAGCTGCGCATAAAACATGTGGTCGCTACCTTTGACGTCATCCACTACCAAGCATATCGCTGATATGCCGTTGGCGCGTCCCCACGCGGCGAGCGCGTTTCGGTCTATGCTGCTACCGCCGCCAGTGGTGTAGGCAGCCCGCAGCTCGTCGCGCTTGCCGGTAACGTCCACGGCGGTGAGCGCGTACTGCCCGCCGTTGATGAGCTTTGTGCCGAGCTCCGTGGTGAGCGAGTTGCCCAGCGAGTTGTCCATGCCCACCACAAATACTGCCAGCGTGGGCTTGTTGCCGGAGCCTTGCGCTCTGGCGGTCTTCATGCTCACTGCCCCAACGAGCTGCAAAGCTCATGCAGTAATCATTGTCTTTTTCATTTTCTCTATATTTTGAAATTGATTTGTTTTCCCTCTACTCTAAAGGCTTTTTGTGGGAAGTAGTCCGCCCGTTGTTTTGAGAGGTTTCTGCTCCTCTGCCCGTTGTAAGTGGTTGGGCGTCCACGTAGGGACATAAAAAAAGCGTGAAACTCAACAAGGTCCCTACTATTAGTGGTATCTGCTATAACCAAGTTTGCAAGGAATAAGTCAAGTTCACGCGCGAGCGTGAACATTGTAACTTTATCTTCGCAAACTATCATCAAATTAGCAGATTTTCTAATAGTGAAGAATAAAAGCTCAATGCTTCTAAAGTATGTCTTAAAAGTACGCGCGCATTACCGCGCTGTATATGTCATAGGCACAAAAATATTTATATGTTCAACTGCAAAGGTACAATAATTATTTCAAATTGTCCAAATCGGTGTAAAAAATATTGAAGCGTCACCGGCTTTACTCTTTAGGGTAACGCTTGAGGCGACCATAAAACCTCTTTTGGCCGGTGATTTATCACCGGCTTTTTTCTCACAAAAGGTGCAGCTTGCCACGGCAAGAAAAAACATTGTTCAAATTTACGGCAATAAATTTATTTTATTGCCGTAAATTTGAATGTTTTTGTACGGCGTCACCTGCTTTATTCTTTTTGTAGGCGGATTTTTTATTTTATCGTTGCAGCAACATCATTCTTAATTCCCTCCTTCAGCTGCTCCATTGCCCGCTCCAGCGTGCTGCGGGGCGTGCCGACGTTGAGGCGCATGAAGCCTTCGCCGCCGGAGCCGAACATTTCGCCGTCGTTCAGCGCCAGCTTGGCGCGGTTGACAAACAAGTCCACCAGCGCGGCGTGGCCTAAGCCCAGCCCGCGGCAGTCCAGCCAGACAAGGAACGACGCCTGCGGGCGCATCACGCGGATGGCGGGGAGGTGGCTGGCGAGGAATTGCTCCACGTAGGCAATGTTGCCCTCAACGTACGCCAGCATCTGCCGCAGCCACTCGCGCCCGTGCGTGTAGGCGGCTTCGGTGGCGATGGTGGCGAGTATGGTGGGCTCGCTGACCTCGTTTGCCCGCAGCCACGAGTAGAAGCGCGCGCGCAGCTCGGCGTTGGGAACAACGGCAAAGGAGCTTTTCAGTCCGGCGATGTTGAACGTTTTGGAGGGCGCGTTGAACGTGATGCTGCCCTGCGCCGCCGCCTCCGAAACGGAGGCGTACGGGATGTGCCGGTTGCCGTACAGCGCCATGTCTGCGTGAATTTCGTCCGCAATCACCGTCAGGCGGTGGCGGGCGCAGACGTCGGCGAGCCTTTGCAGGGTTTCGCGGCGCCAGACCACCCCGCCCGGGTTGTGCGGGTTGGAGAGGATGAGGAGCTTGCACTTGTCGTCTATGAGCTGCTCCAGCTGCTCAAAGTCCATTTCGTAGCGGTCGTTGGCCAACCGCAGCGGGTTGTAGGCAATGGTGCGCCCGTTGGCCTCGGGAACGAGGCGGAACGGGTGGTACACCGGCGGCTGGATGATGACCTTGTCGCCCGCCTCCGTAAAAACGTTTAGCGCCAGCCCAATGCCCGTAACCACGCCCGGGATGTAGCTAAGCCACTCCTGCTTCACCTGCCAGCCGTGCGCCTCCTCCAGCCACCGGATGATGGCCGACCAGTACCCCTGCGGGGTTTGCGTGTACCCCAAAATGGGGTGCTCCAGCCGTGCGCGCAGCGCGTCAGCGATGAACGGCGGCGTTTCAAAATCCATGTCGGCAACCCACAGCGGGATTAGGTCTGCAGCGCCGTACCGCGCCCGCAGCGCATCCACCTTTAGCGCGTGCGTGCCGCGCCGGTCAGTAACGGTATCAAAGTTGTATTGTGTTGTTGTTTGCATGGTCTGTGATGTAAAATTAAAAAAACATGCAAAGATAAAACGAATTTGGGATTTTGAGCTATGATTTGGCTGGAAATTGGAATAAAAAACTTGAATTTTGCACTATCCCCCCTGCGTGCATATCATGCGATATTCTTCGTCCCTTAAAATTCAAAAATTTACCCAATTTTTCTCAAATATCGCCCAAGATTGCTATCTTTGTACCCCGTTAAAATTATAAACCGTAAAACCGTAAGTAGCAATGATAACAACCGAGCAAGCCAAAGAGCTGGCTAAGCGCGAGCAGGCGCTATGGAGGCATCTTTGAGGTGGAAAAGAAGCAGCTCCAGCTGGAGGAGGAGGAGGGTAAAACGCACGACCCCGCTTTTTGGGACGACGCCAAGAAAGCCGAGCGCCAGCTCAAGCTGGTGTCGGGCATTAAGGCGTGGATTTCGCTCTACAGCGCCGTAAAGCGCAACGTGGACGACCTGAACGTGCTGCTCGAGTTTGCCGGCGCCGGCGAGGCGTCTGACGAGGAGGTGGAGCAGCAGTATGGCAAGGCGCTGCGCTCCGTAGAGGAGCTCGAAATGCGCAACATGCTGCGCAGCGAGGAGGATAAGCTGGGCGCCATCCTCAAAATTAACTCCGGCGCGGGCGGCACCGAAAGCCTCGACTGGGCGCAAATGCTCCTGCGCATGTACCTGCGCTGGGGCGAAGTGAACGGATACAAAACCAAAATATCCGACCTGCAGGACGGCGAGGAGGCGGGCATAAAGTCCGCCACCGTGGAGTTTGAGGGCGAGTACGCCTACGGGTTCCTCCGGAGCGAAAACGGCGTGCACCGGCTGGTGCGCATCTCCCCTTTCAACGCGCAGGGCAAGCGGCAGACAACGTTTGCCTCCGTTTTTGTGTCGCCGGCGGTGGACGACTCCATCGAAATTACGGTGAGCCCGAGCGAAATAAAGTGGGACACCTACCGCTCCAGCGGCGCCGGCGGGCAAAACGTCAACAAGGTGGAAACCGGCGTGCGCCTCTACCACATCCCAACGGGGATAGTGGTGGAGAATACCGAAACGCGCTCGCAGCTGCAGAACAAGGAAAACGCCATGCGCATCCTCCGCTCGCAGCTCTACGAGCTGGAGCTGCGCAAGCGCCGCGAAGCGCAAAACGAAATTGAGGAGCAAAAGAAAAAAATTGAGTGGGGGTCGCAAATCCGAAGCTACGTGCTGCACCCCTACAAAATGGTCAAAGACCACCGCACCGGACACGAAACCTCCAACGCGCAGGCGGTGCTCGACGGCGACCTGCAGGATTTCATCAAGGCATACCTCATGCAGCAGGGCGGGTTGTGACAATTTGGCACGCCCCCGCGCGTGGCAAGGTTATTGTTAGGAGAGAAAGGAAAAATTTGTTGAGCTAAAAAATTTTTGACGATGTTTGACAGTAAAGAAAAAAAGGGAAAGAAAGAGTGCCGCAGCGGGGAAGCTTGCTGCCAAAATAGCGAACCCCAGCAGCCCGCCGGCGGGCAAGCCAGCGACAGCTGCGCCTGCGAAGGCGATGCGCCAAAGAGCGACGGCGAAGCCACCGCAAAGAGCGAAGCTGCCCCGCGCGACCTCACGCCGGAGGAGAAGTGCGCGGAGGCGCAGGACAAATACCTGCGGCTGGTGGCGGAGTTCGACAACTACCGCAAGCGCACAGCCCGCGAGCGCATGGAGCTGATACACTCGGCAAGCGAGGACACCATTAAGGGGCTGCTCTCCATTGTGGACGACTTTGAGCGCGCCGTAAAGGCCGCCGAGGCCTCGCAGGAGGTGGCGGCGCTGCGCGAAGGCATTGAGCTTATCTACCAAAAACTGCTGGCGTACCTCGAATCCAAAGGCCTAAAGGCAATCGAAACGCCCGTTGGCGCCGACTTCAGCACAGACCTGCACGACGCGGTAACCAAATTCCCCGCGCCGGACGAAGCTCACAAAAACAAAATCATCGATACGGTGCAAAAGGGCTACAAGCTCTACGATAAGGTTATCCGCTACGCAAAAGTCGTAGTGGGGGAGTAGCAAGCCGTTTTGACGGACAAGTAAAAACAACATTGTTGCAGCGGCAGGCGGCGCCGTCCCGTAGGGACGGAACGTGGTTTGCCATCGTATCGCCGCCGCCTATGATGTTCCGTCCCTACGGGACGGAGAGAGGCGGGTAGCGTGCCGGTTCTACCAACATTCTGCCCCTACGGGGCAGCGTCCCGTTGCAAAAAAGTCAATAAAAACTCAAAATTAACACAGGAGCAATGCCAGCAAAGCGAGACTACTACGAAATTCTTGGCGTGGGCAAAAATGCCGGCGCCGAAGAAATCAAAAAAGCATACCGTAAAAAAGCCATCGAGTACCACCCCGATAAAAACCCGGGCAACAAGGAGGCGGAGGAAAAATTCAAGGAGGCGGCGGAGGCGTACGACGTGCTGAGCACGCCCGAAAAGCGCCAGCGCTACGACCAGTTTGGGCACGCCGGCGTGGGGGCCGGCAGCGGCGGCTCCTACGGATTTTCCATGGACGATATCTTCTCCAACTTTGGCGATATTTTTGGGAGCGCCTTTGGCGGTAGCGGGCGCTTTAGCGGCTTTGGCAGCTTTGGCGGACGCGCCCATGCGCCCACCAGCTACGGCTCGGATATTCGCGTGCGCGTAAAGCTGACGCTAAAGGACATTGTTCACGGCGTGGAGAAGCGCCTCAAGGTAAAAAAGATGGTTGCCTGCAGCGCTTGCCACGGCAGCGGCGCCAAGGATAGAAGCTCGGTAGCGGCGTGCAGCACGTGCCACGGAACGGGGCAGGTGTCGCACGTGGTGAACACCATGCTGGGGCGGATGCAGACTGCCACCGTGTGCCCAAAGTGCCACGGCGAGGGAAAAATCATCACCAACCCTTGCCCCACCTGTAGCGGCAACGGAATTGTGCAGAGCGAGGAGGAAATATCATTCAAAATTCCGGCGGGAATGTACGAGGGAATGCAGCTCAACGTGAACGGAACGGGCAACGCCGCCCGACACGGCGGACGAAACGGCGACCTGCTCGTGGTTATTGAGGAGGAAAAAAACGAGGAGCTCATTCGCGACGGAAACAACCTTATACATAACCTCTTTATCAGCGTATCGGAGGCGGCGCTGGGCGCGAGCGTGGAGGTGCCCACGGTGGACGGAAAAGCCAGAATTGCCATCAAAGCCGGCACGCAGCCCGGCGTTATTCTGCGCCTCAGCGGAAAGGGCTTGCCCATGGTCAACCGCTACGGGATGGGGGATTTGCTGGTGTACGTAAACGTTTGGGTACCCAAAAAGCTGGACAAGGAGGAGAAAAAAATCATGGAAAAGCTGCAAGCTTCCCCCAACTTTAAGCCCAACCCCGACCCCAGCGAAAAAAACTTCATGGACAGGCTGCGGAGAATGTTTCAGTAGGGTAGGGCTGCGTAAGGGCAATGCAGGAATGATTTTTTGCGTATATTTGTAGAAGAAATCCATAATACGTTACTGCTGTGAATCATCATCAAATACTTGAGCAAATCCGACAGGTGAAGCGCGCGGTCTTACCCCACGGCCAGCTTATTCTCTTTGGCTCGCGGGCGCGGGGCGATGCAAGGACAGATTCGGACTGGGATCTGCTGATACTGATAGACCGATCGCTGCACACGGCGGAGGACTTTGAAAATTACGGCTACCCCTTTACGGAGCTGGGATGGAAATTGGGGTGTTACTTCAGCGCCAAAGTTTTCACCCTGCAGGAGTGGGAGCAAGGAAAAGGTTCGCTTTTTTATAAGAACGTTACACATGATGGAGTAGAAATAGCATGAAGCTGAATGACGAAGAACGAAAGACCATAGTACGCCTCCGGTTGGAAAAGGCAAGGAGCACCCTACGTGAAGCAAAGGGAACTATGGATTTGAAATACTGGCATACAGCGGCCAACCGCTTGTACTACGCCTGCTACTACGCGGCAAGCGCCCTGCTTATTCATCATGAACATCCGGCGCAAACACACTCCGGCATTATTAATTTACTCGGAATGCATTTCATTTCAACCAACGTTATTAGCAAAGAGCAGGGGAAATTTTATGCAAAGCTCTTTGAGCTTCGGCAAACAGGCGATTACAGCGATTGGAAAAGTATTGAGGAGGAGGACGTGAAAAATCTTGTACAACCAGCTGAAGAATTTATCTGCGCTATCGAAAAGCTTATTCTTTCTTGAAACCCGTCTT
>JAITQP010000083.1 GCA_031288885.1 Prevotellaceae bacterium
GCCAGCGGCGCGGCAATAAACATCGACGAGTAGGTACCGAATATCACGCCTACCAGCAGCGCAAAGGCAAAACCCTGAATGGACTCCCCGCCAAACAAAAATATCATGAGCAGCACCACTGCCGTGGAGAACGACGTGTTGAAGGTGCGCGCCATGCACGCGTTGATGGCGGAGTTTATGTTCAGGCGCAGGTCAAGCTTTGGGTGGTTGAAGATATTCTCGCGAATGCGGTCAAAAATAATCACCGTATCGTTGATGGAGTAGCCGATGATGGTGAGCAGCGCCGCAATAAACGACTGGTCTACGTCCATGGTAAACGGCACAATGCCCGATATGGCGGAGAACAGGAAGATGACCATCACGGCGTCGTGCGCCTGCGACACGGCTGCGCCCATGCCCCACTGCCACTTGCGGAAGCGAATGGCAATGTAGATGAACATGGCTATCACCGCCAGAATGACGGCAATTACGGCGTCGCGCTTGATGTCGTCGGCTACGGTAGGCCCTACCTTCTCGGAGCTGATGATGCCGTTGGGGTTTTCGAGCGTTGAAATAAACTCGGAGTGGGTGATGGGCGTTGCGAAAAATTGCCCCACAGCGTTGTAGAGCATCACCTCTACCAAGCTGTCGGCTGTAGCAGACTGGTCGGCAATGAGGTAGTCGGTGGTAATCTTTAGCTGCGAGCCTGCCGACCCGTAGGTTTTTACCTCCACCGACGCGCCTTTGGAGCTCTCAATCTGCTCGCGCACCGCGCCGCGCGCCGCGTCGGACGAAACTTTCTGGTCAAAGTGCACCACGTAGGTGCGCCCGCCGGCAAAGTCAACGCCGTAGCTCAGCCCGCGAACGCCCAGCGACGCGCAGCCCAGCACAACGATAACCAACGAAATAATGTAGCCGTACTTGCGAATTCCGATAAAGTCGATGTGCAAATTCTGGAGGAAGTTGCGCGAAAACTTGTTGTCGAACTTTATCACCTTATTTTTGTCCAAAAGCGCCAAGAAGATGAGCCTCGATATAAAGATGGCGCTAAACATGGAGGTCAGAATACCGATGACGAGGGTTGTTGCAAAGCCCTGCACGGGGCCCGACCCGAACAGGAACAGCATGATACCCGTAATGATGGTGGTAACGTTGCCGTCGATGATGGCGGAGTAGGCGTTCTTGTACCCGTCGGATATCGCCAGCCTCAGCCCCTTGCCCGCTCGCAGCTCCTCCTTTACGCGCTCGTAGATGATTACGTTAGCGTCGATGGCCATACCCATGGTGAGCACGATACCCGCAATGCCGGGGAGCGTGAGCACGGCGCGGAGCGAAGAAAGCACGCCAAACAGCAAAAATACGTTGGCCAGCAGCGCAATGTTTGCCACCCAGCCGCCGGTGTTGTAGAACAGCACCATGTAGACCAGCACCATGATAAACGCTATCACAAACGACGACAAGCCCGCGTTGATGGATTCCTGCCCCAGCGACGGCCCCACCACCGCCTCCTGAATGATGCGCGCCGGCGTGGGCAGCTTGCCGGACTCCAGCACGTTGGCTAAGTCGTCGGCTTCCTCCGGCGAAAAGTTACCCGAAATTTCGGAGCTGCCGCCCTTTATTTCGCCCCTCACGTTGGGGTAGGAGTAAACGTACCCGTCGAGCACAATGGCAATGCTCTTGCCGATGTTGTCGGCGGTGAGGCGCGCCCAGATTTTGGCGCCCTCAGAGTTCATGGACATCGACACGTGGGCAAAGGCGCTGGTGCCGGAAAAACCCTTTTGCGCGCTCACCACCACGCCGCCGTCGAGCGGCGCTTTGCCGTCGCGCGTGTTGGCCTTGATGGCAACCAGCTCGTAGTAGGTGCCGCCCTTGTCAATAGCCTTTATAGACCACATGAAGCGCACGTCGCGCGGTAAGAGCGAGCGCACCTGCATGAGCTCCAGCCAGCGGCGGATTTTGCTCGTGTCGCGGTAGTGGGCAATGCCCACGCGCGCGCCCGGCGTCGGTGCACCCCTATCGTCGAGGGAGGGCGAAAGGGCGTAGAATAGCGGATTATTTTTTGCGAAGTCAACCTCTTGGGTAGAGGTAGAGGTAGGGGTGGCGGTGGAGTCTTCCTTCCCCTCTATTTGCGAAAGCAGGTCGCTCACGGCGTCTTCCTTAGCCTCGTCCCCTGCCGCCGGCTCGGTGGGCGCTGTCGCTACCTCCGTAGCGGCGCTGTCGCCGGATAGCAGCTGCGCGTCCAAGTACTCTTTAATTTTTTTGTTTGCCTCGCTGAGCGCCGTAAAGAGCTCGGCGTTTTCGTAGGTTTCCCAAAACTCAAGGTTGGCCGTGCCTTGCAGCAGCTTGCGCACGCGGTCGGGGTCTTTTACCCCGGGCAGCTCCACCAGAATGCGCCCGCTGTTGCCCAAGCGCTGCAGGTTGGGCTGCGTTACGCCAAAGCGGTCGATACGGCTGCGCAGCACGTTGAAGGAGTTAGACATGGCCGCCTCCGTTTGGCTACGGATAATTTTTACAACCTCGTCGTCGCTGGTGCCGGCGTTGATTTTGCTGCGCAGCTCGTAGGTGCCGAATATCCGGCTAAGCCTGTCGCTGGGGGCAACCTCCTTGAAAGCTTGCGCAAAAAGCCCCACAAAGTCGTCCTCACCCGTTACTTGGTTAGCTTTTGCCCGCTCCATGGCCTTGTTAAACGTTTCGTCGGTGCTGTTGCCCGACATGGCGCGGATGATATCCGGAACGGATATTTCGAGCATTACGTTCATGCCGCCCTTCAGGTCGAGCCCGAGGTTAATCTCCTTCTCCTTACACTCCTTGTAGGTGAACTTTGCCACGCCCATGTTGTACACCACCTCCGCCGACATGGAGTCGAGGTAGGCGGCCTCCCGAGCGGCGATAAAGTTTCCATTTTCGTCGGTAGCGTAGGCCTCCGCCTTTTTACCTATGCGGTAGGTTACGAGCGTAAACGACAGCTCAAACAAACATACCAGTCCGAGCACCACGGCTAAAAATCTAACTATTCCTTTTCCTTGCATTGCTTTGGGTTTTTAATGATTTTAAATTCAACAATACCACTTTTGAGGCTGCAAATTTACGCTTTTTTATTGAAAGAATTATGCACAACCGCAAAAATAATGCTGCCTTTCTCCCCGAAAATTCCTATTTTTCGCAAAAAAATGTTCTGGGGTATTGCACAATTCAAAAAGCCGACTTATCTTTGTGGCGGTAAATTTTTTCATCATAGTAAATACACTCCTCAATAGCTCAGTTGGTTAGAGCACATGACTGTTAATCATGGGGTCCAAGGTTCAAGTCCTTGTTGAGGAGCAAGAATACTTACCAATCCTTTATTCATCCACCTTTTTTCAGAGTAAATTTATGAAAATCAATAATTTATCCCTTAAAGTCGCCGCGCTGGTCGCAGGCGTGCTGGTCGCCACCGCGTGCGGCAACCGCCAGAGCAAAAAAATTCAGCTGTCCGCCGGACAGGCCATGGAGGATGTGATACAGTACCCCATCCCCACCGCCTACGAAATTGTCAACCTCATCAACCGGACGGGGGCAGCCTACATTATCGAAATCACCAACCCCACCGGCAAGGCGGAAAACTACCTCACGGAGGCGGAAAAAGCCCTCAACTTGGGCATTTACAGCGCAGACTTGGCCTACGTTACCACCTACAACCTGAAGCAGGAAACGATGGACTACCTCAAGGCGCTGAAAAAGCTGTCGGACGAGCTGCACGTATCCGCCAACTTCAACGTGGCGCTGGCGCGGGAGGTGGAGAGCAACATCGAGAATAAGGATTCGCTTATCAGCATCATTTCGCGCTCGTTCAACGAAACCTACTCCTTTTTGGTCAACAACGGCAAGGACAACGTCTCCCTACAGGTGCTGACCGGCATGTGGGTAGAGGGGCTGTACATCGCCACGTACACGACCACCACCAGCAGCAACCCCAGCGACCTGCTGCAAATTGTGGCCAACCAAAAGCAATCGCTCGGAACGCTTACGGAGCTCATCGAAAAGAACGCCGACGCGCCGGAAATTGCCGCCCTGCTGACGCTGCTCGACCCCATCATTGGCGAGTACGGCAGCGTGGACAAAACCATAGATCTACCCAAAGCGCTGCAAATACACGCCGTTATCGAAAAAATTCGCAACGAAATCATCAAGTAGCTTAATTCATTATTCATCTCTTACCCCCACGCCCGCACCACATGGAAGTATTAGGTATTGGCTCTCGCGTGGAGCATCCTCAGTTTGGCAAAGGAGTTGTTATACAAGTGCGCTCCGACGCCTACGAAATAACGTTTTGGGAAAACGGCACCAAGATCATTAACCGCGACTACGACCAGCTCAAGGTGGTGGACGCGGTGGAGTCGCCCTCAGACGTTGCCACCTACGAAAAGATAGAAAAAAGCCTCATAAAAATCCTCACGCGCTTTAGCGACGTTTCGCAGAAGGTGGAAATGGCCAGCCGCTGGAACGGCGGGCGCATGGTGCTCTACCCCAACGACCCCGAGATGAAGGAGAAGGAAATCCCGCTGGAGGCATTTTTCCACAAAATTGTGATGCTGCGCGACCGCCTGCGCGTGCTGGAGCAAAAAATTAACGCCCACAACAAGCTCACCGACGAAGAAAAGGTAGAGATGGAGCAGTACATTACCCGCATTTACGGCAGCCTCACCACGTTTAACGTAATGTTCAAGAACGAAGCCGACAAGTTTGTGGGGCTGGGGGAAAAGGCGTAATTGCTTAATGTACGTAGGAGTTACGAAAATTTTACTACCTTTGTAGCATATTATCGTAAACCCCGTTAAGCTATGGCACGCTACCTTGACCCCAAAAACGACCTGACGTTTAAGCGCATATTCGGCGAGCACCCCGATTTGCTCATCAGCTTCCTGAACGCCCTGATGCCGCTGGCCCCCGAGCAGC
>JAITQP010000163.1 GCA_031288885.1 Prevotellaceae bacterium
CACAATTCTTGCTATTTTTGTAAAACAAAAAATCAAAAAACCACCCAACATGAAGCACATACACACCATGCTGAACACAACGCTGCTGGCGCTTCCGGCGGCATTGGGTTTTCAGAGCTGTAGCCGGCAGGAGGCGCAGCGCCCCAACATCATATTTGTCCTGACGGACGACCTCGGCTACTCGGACTTGAGCTGCTACGGAAACCCTGCTATCCACACGCCGTTCTTGGACGGGCTTGCCGCCGAAGGGGTGCGCGCCACCAGCTACGTGGTGACCAGCCCGTCCAGCACGCCGTCGCGGGCGTCGCTGCTCACCGGTAGGTACGCCTCGCGGCTAAACCTGCCTTACCCCATTGGGCCGGGCTCGCCGCTGGGCATTGCCGATGAGGAGGTGACCATTGCCGAAACGCTGAAGGGCGTTGGATACAGCACCGCCATGGTAGGCAAGTGGCATCTGGGCGACAACCGCACGTTCAGCCACCCCACCTCGCAGGGCTTCGACTCGTACTTTGGCCTGCTCTACAGCCACGACTACCGCCATCCCTACGTACAAACCGACACCACCATCAAAATATTCCGCGACAGAACGCCGGAGGTAACCCAACCCGTCGACTCGCTGCTCACCGCGCTCTACACGCAGGAGGCCATAGCTTACGTGCAGCGGCAAACGCAGGAGAAGCCCTTTTTCCTCTACCTTGCCTACAACATGCCGCACCTGCCGGTGGCGCTGGCTGCCGCCGCCTCGCCCTTGCAGGACAAGCGGAGCCGAAGCGGGGAGCTGGGCGCGGTGGTGGAGGAGCTGGACGAAAGTCTGTCGCAGCTGTGGGGCGCGCTGGAGCAGCAGGGCTTGGCGGACAACACCATCTTCATCTTCTCCAGCGACAACGGGCCTTGGATAGACTACCCCCAGCGCATGGCCGACGACGGGCTAACGCAACGGTGGCACGCGGGAGCCGCCGGCATATTCCGCGGCTCCAAGGGGCAGTCGTACGAGGGCGGCGTGCGGGTTCCGTTTATCGTGTACTGGAAAGGGCGTCTTAAGTCGGGCATACTCTTTAACCCCATCAGCAACCTCGATGTGCTGCCCACGCTTGCCGAGTGGGCGGACGCGCCGCTGCCCGACGGCAAAACGCTGGACGGTCAGTCCATTGCCTCCCTGCTAACGGGCGAAGCCGACCGGCAGCATTACGTCCACCGCCCCATTTACCTTGTTAACAACGGCAAGGTAGAAGCCGTGCGGGACGGAGAGTGGAAGTATCGGGAAGTGCCTTCGCCAATCGGGCTGCTGCTGAAATCCCTGAAGCAAAGCAGCGACCCTGCAGCCCGTGCCGGTCGGTTGCGCGCGGAGAATTTTGAGCTGGCGCTACCGCAGCAGTATTTGCAGATTAAGTCGTGGCTTGAGGGCAAAACCAAAGAAGCCCCAAACATTCCGCCCACAACCGAGCTCTTCAACCTCAACCGCGACCCCAGCGAGCGGGTAAACGTGGCGGCGCAGCATCCGGAAAAGGTGAAGGAGCTAAAGGCGCTGTTTGACGCTTTTTCCGGCTACAACGAAAATTGAAAACGAAGATGGAAACGTGGGGGCTCATACTACAAGTACGCTCCCACCACGCAGGTTTTTTTGTAGCTTTTCACCTTGCCGCTGAGCGAAAAGACTTCCACGTAAACTACGTAAATCCCCATGGGGGCCACCCTGCCGTTGTTGCACACGCCGTCCCACGAGATGCGCCCCTCCACCGCCAGCGTGGCGTTGCGGCATAGCGTTTTGGCAACCCTGCCCGCCGCGTCAAAAATGGTGATGTTGGCAATGTAGCCTCCGGCGGGCATGGCGTAGCTGATAAAGAGCACGTCGTCGAAGCCGTCGCCGTTGGGCGAGAAGGTTTCGGGGAAAAGGCTCACGGCGTCGCTGCCCTCGTCCTCGCGGTCGGAGTACTGCGAATTTTGGCCGGTAGGCGTAGCAAAGCCTGCGGCCTGCGCCGCCGAAAACCAGCTGGACGCCTCGCCGGCGGGGTGGTCGGGGTTGATGCGCTCCAGCGAAACGCCCTTGACGTTGACGAGTATGCTGCTGTGCATTTTTTCGGAGTAGTAAAAATCTTCGAGCGATGCACCGGCGCTGTCGAGCAAGGCCACGCAGCCCTGCTCGTTGGGGTACGATGGCAACTTGGCGAGCGCGATAAACGCTTCGGGGTTAGGGCAAGGGTACTGCTCGCGCACCACCTCGGGCAAGGTCGTTACTACCACGTAGCTGCGCGGAAAGAGCGCGTATGGCGGCAGCGGGTACGACTTGTCGATGGCGCCGCTTGCTGTGTTGCGGTTGGCAATGTGCAATCCCTCCAGCTCCGCAATTTTTTCCGAGCGGTTGTACAGCTCAACAAAATCAACGCCGCCGACGTACGGGTTGAACAGCACCTCGTTGACGACAACGTCGCCCGCCGCAGGGGCTTCGCCAACGCCTGCCTGTACGGTGAACATGCTCCGGTAGTTTTGCGCCAAGTCGCCAACGGCTCCGGCGTTTACCGAAAGCGTATAGGCAACATTTCGCTTCAGCGAGTCGCCAAAAACAAGCGCAATGCTCGTCGGCGCTTCAACGTCCCACCGCACGCTTTTTGCGGCGCCCATACCGTTATCTAAAGAAAAATCTCCGGCGTTGAGCGTTGCGGCGTTGAGCGCTTCGCTGAAGTAGAGGTGCAGCTCGTTCCCTGCAATTTGGAATTTCAGGAGCTCGGGAGGCGTAGCGTCGGCGTTGGCCGCCGCCACGGAGTTTTCCGCGCCGGGTGTTCCTCCGCGCTCATCGTTGGCGGCGCGCCAGTTGGCGGCGGTTTCCTCAAGGTTGTTCAGGTCTATCTTTTCGAGGGAGTATCCGCCCAGCTTCTTCTCCTCGTCGGCGTACCACGCATCGCTGTAGGTGAGCGTTGCCACGAGCATTCCGCAGCTATCGGCGAGCGCAAGGCTTGCGCCGCCGTCGCTCAGCGTTGGGCGGTCTGTAACGGCAAGCGTACTGCCAAACTCCGACATTCCGCTGCCGCCGATAAGCGCGTAGTCGTTTGCCTCAATGCTGCCAAAGGTGATGCGCCCCGCTCGCGCTGCGGTGGCTATCGTCCATCCGGCAAGGTTTACGCGGTGTCCGGTGCGGTTGTAGAGCTCAATGTACTCGGAGGTCAGCACGCCCTCGCTGTAGGGGCGCACCATCAGCTCGCTAAAGACTACGTCGCCGTAGCGCGGCACGCTGAGCGAAAAGCGGTAGCTGTCGCTGCTTTCAACGCCTTGCGCGGTGGGTAAGCGGTCAATGGCGAGGATGTAGCTGCCGGTTACGAGCGGCTTGCTCACAAATATGTCCAGCTTTTTGTCGGGCATCGGCACAACCGAATCGATAGCCAAGCTGCTGCCGTCGGCTGTGCGGAGGCTGTAGCGCGAGGCGTCTTTGGCGTGCGCGGCGTTCACCACCCTGCTCACCTCCACCTGCAAGCTGCGCGTGGTTTTGCGCTGCACCGAAACAACCTCCAAGGGGCGCGGCATAAGGTCTATCGACAAGTCATCTACAAAAAATTTGCCGCTGTTGGTGGCCGAAAACGCAAACAAAAACCCGAAATGCTCGCCCAAAATCTCCCTATCATCTGTCGCTGTTCCGTGCAGCGTTAGCCTCGCGGAGTCGCCCTGCTCGTTGGCGGAGAGCGTCCACACGCCCTGTGCAGAGCGCGTAACCTTTACCACCAGCGGTTTGTTTTGCGTTCTAACGTTGGTTACAATAAGCGGCGTGAGCATGCCCGAGGTTATCTTAAACAGCGTTAGGGTGTCGCCGCCCATCCCGTTGTCGCTGCACACGGCGTAGGCGTTCACTCCGGCGCCGTTAGCGTTCATGCCAGCGGCGTCAACGTTGGAGGCAAGAAACGCCATCCAGTAGTTGTTGGCCGAAATGTTGGACGATGAATTAAAAACGGAGAAAATCCACGTATCGCTTTTTGCGTGCGGGTTTGCGCGGGGAATGGTGGATATTTTATCCACGGCAACTTTGTTGCTGTCAATGCTGCGCGCGTGCTGCAGCGCTTTACTTCCGCCAAGTAGCGAGGTGTCAGCTACTGCCCAGCTGCTATCGGGGTTTTGCAAAAAATCCGACAGGTCGCCGTCTTCAAAATCGTAGCGCACCTGCGCAGACAGCGAAAAAGCAGCGCAGCCTGCCGCGGCGCACAGCAGCAGTGTTTTTTTAGCGTGATGCAGCATTGTATCGGCTGTTAGTTACTAATCCATAGTATTGGGTATTACGCACAAAGATAGCTATTTGTTTAATGTAATCTACACGACGAAGTGAAAATTATGTTGAAAATTATTTCTGTAAAGAAAGAAAATTTGAGAAAATTTTATATTAACTTTGCCGCGTGTTTTTATTTACAACTAAAAAAATCAATTACTATGAAGAAAAATTTACTAACTTTATTTGCGGCATTCGCGCTATCAATGGTGTTGTCATTAGATGCGTCTGCGCGGAATTATGAAAAATCCATCGGCGTCCGCTTAGGGTTGAGCGACGGAGTTACCTATAAGCAATTTGTTTCGCGGAACAATGCGATTGAGGTCATAGGCAATGCTTTTTTTATCAGCGGAGGCACATACCTTGGCGTTTCCGGCGAGTACCTGTGGTCATGGAATGTCACAAAAGAGTTAAGCTGGTTTATTGGCCCGGGCGTTTCAGCAGGCGTGTGGACGAATGTCAGCTCTTCAGATCTCAATGCGGGCTTTAACGCCGCTTTTAATGGGATGGCGGGGTTTGAGTATAAGTTTGCGCATATTCCGTTGGCGCTAAGCCTTGACGTGCTTCCTCACATTTATCTTTTGAATGGTGGAGGTATATCTCCGCTTAACGGCGCATTGAGCATACGCTACACATTCTGACACAAAAAATTTGTTGTGATAAAAACGAAAAACCACCCTAAAAGGTGGTTTTTTCGTTTAAACGTATAAAATGGATACGAAAAAAGCAGCGCGCTACTTGGTGGCAAAGATGCAACAGCTTGTGATTTGTTTGCAAATTATAGCTTAATTATTTTCCAATATCCGCCATTATCAGGGCCTACTCTTTCCAGTAAACCTTCTTCTTTCATTTGTCGTATATTTTTGTCTATGCCTTTAGTCGACAATCCTGTTATTTTTGCTATTTCTGCCCGTGTAATGGATGGATTATCTTCGATTAACGTTAGTATTTTCATCCTACTTTTCATCCTACTTTTCACCCTACTTTTCACCCTACTTTTCACCCCACTTTTCATCCTACTTTTCACCCCACTTTCTTCCATAACTTCCTCCGTAGGTTTTGTATCTTTTTCTGAAAAATCAGCTCTCCATAATACAGCTCTAAAAAATTCCGCCTGATCAAATTCAGGATCTTTCAGGCCAACTTTTCTACACCGCATAACCATATCGAGCGTTCCCGTACCCATTCGCTCTATTGTACCGTTGAGGTACATCGGTTCAGCGAGTAGTGGATTTACAGGAATGGAGCTGTGATACTCTTTCAATTTTGCCGTCGTCATACCATACGGCAAATGTCCGGGATTCCACACCTCGAGGCGGTCTTTGAACAGCATTACCTGTATGCTCGCATTACTTGTGTAGTCGCGATGGGCAACGGCGTTGACAATGGCTTCCGTAACAGCGGCAATGGGCAGCTCATATTCAACCTCAACCTCAACCCCCTTATCCCGAGCTCCTACGCTCGACGAAATATTTGAAAGGACAAAATTTACCGCCTGCGTGACCAGCTGAAACACATCCCCCTTGTAAACCTGATAGGAGGGGATTGGCTTTATTACATCATAGCCGTGGAAAAGAGCGCATTTGACTTCGGAGGAAATAAAAAACTTTTGTGGACTTCGCCCAAAAAGCAAAATGGCGGCATTGCTTATCCTGCTGCCTTGAATTAAGTTCAAATGCGACAATACGACTTCAGGATTTGTTTCGGGCAAGAATGGGAAAGCTCTTTTTTTGTGCGCTATATAGACAAAATTCCGTATTTTCTCCTCGTCTAAATCGTTGATTGTAGCGTATTGATTAAGGGTAGCGTCAAAGGGCAACGTCCGTATAAATTCGTTTTCTTCCAGATAGCGTATCAACGAATTGTAAACAGCAACACGTAAATCCAGCTCGTTGGCAAACTTTTTCCTCACAACCGATTTTTCGGCTTTACGAATCAAACGAACCTCCTTCGGATCTCGCTCCTGCTCGCTGTGATCTGTTACGTAGATAAATTTTGTTTTGTAAAATTGCTCAGCGCAATCAAACTCGCGCTCTGTTGGCGAGACGCCCTCTGCATCTTCATAGCCATAGCTTTTGCCAAAAAGCCCGATGTAAATATCGCATTGCTCAACTTCGTGCAGAAAAACAGCTTTGGGCGTAGCAGCCAAAGCCGGCATATTTTCAAATACAAACGGTTCGAAAAATTTACCCAGCAAAGCATCGGTGGTCAGGTAGTCGAACAACATCTGTCGTTCAACCGCAAATTCCGACTGTACGCTACTTACAAATATTCGTTTTTTCTGCATCTTCCTGTAGTTAAGGTTATGGAAACGATGGAACAGCTGGGAGACTCTCCTATTGCCGGAGAAGTGAAGAAAGTAGTGAAAGACTTATCCGCGCTACAAACAAAGGCGAGCGTTGCATTTATAGTCAACGCAGGCAGACTCATGAGTTAGCAAGCAAAAATGTCAAAAATGCAAGCAAATCAGAGTGTGTTTGTTTGTTGACGCTTTACAACTATCAAGGCTATTATGGTCATTGCCATAACCCCACCTCCAGCGATGCCGATAACTATTAATGTTCCCATAATATTTATTTTGAAAAGAATGATGTGGCAATAATACCTAAGACAATGAGTAGCAGTGTTGCAATAGAACCCACGAATAGAATATAATCTCTTTCTATTTTGCCCTTTAAAATAGTCCCGAGCACAAAGCTACCGAAAGTAAGTTTACCCATATCCAAGCAGACTTTGCCGAAAAGTTTCTATTGCCTTTTGATTGAGTTTCATTTTTTTGCTCAACGTAATTTACAGCAGCAAAGATAGTGATTTTTTCCTTTGCTCCAAACCACCACAAAATTCTCAAATTTGGGCACAAAAAAAGCGGGATGCATTTTTCTGCATCCCGCGGAGGTGGTGAGTTTGAGGGCGTTTGCCGCCGTGTGGGCCCAACAGGGCTTGAACCTGTGACCCCCTGATTATGAGTCATTGTTTATGGTATGAAAATGAGCATTTTACGTATGTGGGTACATTTTTGGTATGTTCATCAAAGTGTTTGCTGTATATGTACCACTGCTCGGATATCGGTTTTTATTCCGAGTAAAACTCGTCTTAGGTAATTGTACGGAGTGATACAAAGATACACTAATTTTTAATACAACGCAATACAACAAGTGGAGGGCAAAAAGGCTCGAAAAACCAAACTCATTTTAAAGTGGATATATTGATTAACTGAAAATTACGATATGTAGTAAAGCCCGCATTTGCGCGGGCTTTACTAATAGCTAACCACTAAAACGGCGCATCCTCCGCGTGTATACCTCCCGATATAAAGGAGGCGTTGTCGGGCTTGAGCGCCGCCTCCGGAACGTCCTTGTTCATCTTTGAGCCGAACGTTTGCATGGAGGCGGCGGGCATGAGGCTATCCAGCCGGTCGTCCTCGAGGTTGGTGAACTTTGCCTGCGCGGCGCGGAAGCGCAGGCGCACGTCGCCCACCGCGCCGTTGCGGTGCTTGGCGACCAGAATGTCCGCCATGCCGAGGGTTGAGCCGTTGCTGTCCTCCAGAATATCGTAGTACTCCGGCCGGTGGATAAACGCCACGATGTCGGCGTCCTGCTCTATGGCGCCCGACTCGCGGAGGTCGCTCAGCACCGGCCGCATGTTGCCCTTTACGCGCGTTTCCACCGAGCGGTTGAGCTGCGAGAGGGCAATGATGGGGATGTTGAGCTCCTTTGCGATGGCCTTCAGGGAGCGCGAAATGGCGGCGACCTCCTGCTCGCGAAAGCCGCGCGTTTCGGGAGGCCCGCTCATCAGCTGGAGGTAGTCGATAATGATGCACTGTATGTTGTGGGTGGTGTAGAGGCGGCGGGCCTTGGAGCGGAACTCAAAGATGCTCAGCCCGGGCGTGTCGTCAATGAACATGGGCGCGCTGAGCAGCGGGCGGATGCTCTTGCTGAGCTGCTGCATTTCCTCTTGGTCGAGCCGCCCGCTGCGGAGCTTGTCGCCGCTAAAGCCGCTTTCGCTCATAAAGAGGCGCGTTACCAGCTGCTCGCTCGCCATTTCGAGCGAAAAGAACGCCACGGGCCGGCTGAAGTCGATGGCCATGTTGCGCGCCATGGAGAGCACAAAGGCGGTTTTGCCCATTGCGGGGCGGGCGGCAATAATTATCAGGTCGGAGGGCTGCCAGCCCTGCGTCAGGCGGTCGAGGGTGGTGAAGCCCGTGGGGACGCCAATGGTGTCGCCCTCGTGCTTGCTGGCCTCCTCAATGTTTTTCATCACCTTGTCCACCACGTTGGCCACGGGCTGCGCCTCGCGCTTAATGTTGCCCTCCGCCAGCGTGAGGATGTCCTGCTGCGCCGAGTCGAGCAAGTCCTCCACGTCGGTGGCGTCGTCGAACGAGCGGCGCTGCACCTCGCTCGATATGCGGATGAGCTCGCGCTGGATGTACTTTTGGGCGATAATCTTGGCGTGGTAGTCGATGTTTGCCGCCGAGCCCACCTTTAGCGTGAGCGACGAGAGGTACTGTGCACCGCCCACCTCCTCCAGCAGGTTCTCCTTCCGCAGCTCCTGCGTAACGGTGTAAATGTCGATGGGCTCCAGCCTGTGCGACAGGGCGGAGATGGCGCGGAATATCTTTTGGTGGGCGTCCCTGTAAAAGCTTTCGGGCTTGAGGATGTCGAGCACGTCCACCACCGCATCCTTTTCGAGCATGGCGGCGCCCAGCACGGCGGCCTCCAAATCGAGCGCCTGCGGCGGCACTTTGCCCAGCTCCAGCCCTACGGTGGTTACGCTTACCTCCTGCTTTCTTGTCCGCTTGCGCGGGGTTGTTCCTTCTGTCATTGGAATATATAGAATTTCAAGTTGTTTTTGTTGCAGCTATACCTTGCTGCTACCACTGCAAGTAATATTTGTTGCAACGGCGCTCAGCGGCTTTCACATTCCGTTAGGAATGTAAAAGCAACCACGGCAATTTACCGGATTTGAGCCGAATTTTTTCGTTGTAAGCACGCCTCGCGTCATTGCGAGCGGAGCGAAGCAATCCAGAATGTTTACTGAGCTGCAAAAACGTTACTACGTAGCTCGCCTCTCCTCCTTCTCTTTTGTCCGCCAAAATTACATTTATCCGCCCAAAAATGGTGTGGTAGGCGGATTTTTAGTTATCTACAGCAAAAATGTTGAGAAAATGTTGGTAAGTTGTTGCATGTTGGAAACTTTTTTGTACTTTTGCTGCTCAAAAAAATGTTGATAAATTGTCAGCTTATTTATAGCCCGTTGGTACATTGCAGAAAAGACACGCTATAGTGGTGGCCGGAGGTCGCGGCGCGCGGTTTGGCAGCGCGGAGCCTAAGCAATTTTTGCTGCTCCACGGCAGGCCGGTTTTGCTGCACGCCATGGAGCGGTTTTTTGCCTACGACAGCGCCATCGGCATCACGCTGGCGCTGCCCGAAGGGCAGCTGGAGCGCTGGCGCGCCCTCGCGCGGCAGCACGGCGTAACCATCCCCCACGCGGTGGTTGCGGGCGGCGAAACCCGCTTCCACTCGGTGCAGCGCGCGCTCAAAACCCTTGCCGGCAGCGGCGGCGATGCGCTGGTGGCCGTGCACGACGGCGTTCGCCCGCTGGTGAGCGGCGCCACCATTGCCGCCTGCTTTGAGGCGGCCGAGCGCACGGGCGCCGCCGTGCCGGTAACGCCGCTCACCGACTCCCTCCGCCGGCTTTCGCCCACGGGCGAAAGCGTGGCGGTGAACAGGGAGGACTTTTGCGCCGTGCAAACGCCGCAGGTTTTCCGCCTCAGCGTGCTGCGCGAGGCCTACGGGCAGGCGTTTTGCGGCGATTTTACCGACGACGCCTCCGTGGTGGAGCGCGCGGGCTACAGGGTGGCGCTGGTGGCGGGCAACCCCGAGAACATCAAAATTACAAAACCGGCGGACTTGCTGCTGGCAAGGGAGCTGGAAGCTAAAAATTAGAACGAAAAAAGATTAATGGTAAATATATGAAGAAAAAATTTAAATTTATCGACCTGTTTTGTGGGTTGGGCGGATTTCACGTGGCGCTGTCGAAGCTGGGCGGGACGTGCGTTTTTGCGTCGGACATCGATTCCGATTGCAGGCAAGTGTATAAGGATAACTTTGGGCTGGAGCCGCACGGCGATATTACCAAGGTGGACGAAAAGGATATCCCCGCGCACGATGTGCTCTGCGCGGGCTTTCCCTGTCAGGCGTTCTCCAAGGCCGGCAAGCGCGAGGGCATGACCGACCCCCGCGGCACGCTCTTTTTTGACGTTATCCGCATTGTGGAGCACCACAAGCCGTCGTACCTCATGCTCGAGAACGTGCGCAACCTCGTTGGGCACGACGACGGCAACACGTGGCGCGTGGTGAAGGAGCACCTGCGCGCGCTCGGCTACGTTTTCCCCGACGAGCCCATCATCTTCAGCCCGCACATGCTCGGCATCCCGCAGTTTCGCGAGCGCGTGTTCATCCTGTGCCAGCGCAAGGACGTGGCGCGGCGCAACCTGCAAATCAAAAAGCCGCTCACCAAGCCGGAGTGCCACGCCGAGCAAATCCTCCTGACGAGCGACGACACAACGCCCGACATTTCGCGCTACACGCTCTCCAACACCGAGCTGAAGGTGCTGGACTTGTGGAACGAATTTATTCGGGGCGTCAAGCCGCCGCTGCCCACCTTCCCCGTGTGGACGGAGGAGTTCCGCGAGGTAAACCGCTGCACCAGCTTGGAAAACCTGCCGGCGTGGAAGCGCAACATCATCCTGCGCAACCGCGCGCTGTACGACCGAAACAAGCCCTTTATCGACGCGTGGCTGAAGAGGTGCGCCGCCTGCAGCGCCTTTGCCGGCGCCAAGGCAAAGCTGGAGTGGCAGTCGGGCGAAAACGCAAAGCCCAACATGTGGGAGAATATCCTGCAGTTCCGCCCCTCCGGCGTGCGGGTAAAGCGCCCCACCTACTTTCCGGCGCTGGTGGCCATTACGCAGACCTCCATCGTGGGGAGCCTGCGCCGCCGCCTCACGCCCCGCGAAACGGCGCGCCTGCAAAGCTTCCCCGACTCCTACAAGCTCCACCCCAACGACCGCATCGCCTACCGCCAGCTGGGAAATTCGGTAAACGTGGAGGTGGTGCAGTTCTTTGCCCGCCAGCTGCTGAAGAGCGTAGCGTAGGTCTGCTAGGAGGTAAGAATTTTTGGATGGTAAATTTCATAAAAAATACTTATTTCATTTAAGTTTTTCAGCAGCTGAAAATTACATTTACAAAACGCTAACCGGTGTAGCCAATGAGGACACTAATAGCAGGGTTACTGTTCGTGGCAGGGTGTGGTTGCAGCAACAAAGCAGCCAATAACCCGAATGTCATTAATATGATGGTAGGCAACTCTTTGTTTACCGACAAGGCGAGATACGCGCCCAACGAAGCGGTTGCCTTCACGCTTGAGCATACAGCGCCCGCAGGAAGCAAGGTGCGCTACCGCCACTTGGGCGCCATCCTTGCCGAAGAAACTCTCACCGGCAAAAGCTGGACATGGACGCCGCCTGCTACCGATTTCAAAGGCTATTTGGCAGAAGTATATCAGGAAGCTGCCGGAAAGGAAAAGATTATTGCAACCGTAGCCGTGGACGTATCCAGCGATTGGACACGCTTTCCACGCTACGGTTTTCTTTCGGAATATGGGGTTAAAACAGTTGCCGAAACAAATGCCGTGATAGAATATCTAAACCGGCATCACATTAACAGCATTCAATACTACGACTGGCTGTTTGACCACCACAAGCCGCTGGCGGGCACAGCGTCGGCGCCGGCTGCCTCGTGGCCCGACCTGATAAACCGCACCAATTTCCGCACTACCATCGACAATTATATTGCCGCCGCCAAAAGCCGCAATATGGCGTCGATGTTCTACGACCTTTGCTACGGCGCATTGCAAAATGCCGCTGCCGACGGTGTTGCGGAAAGTTGGTATTTATTCAAAGACAACGCCCACACGAATAAAGACAAGCATGATTTATCCTCGCCGTTCCGCAGCAGCATTTATGTGGCTAATCCCGCCAACGGGGAGTGGCTCGACTACTTCTCCGGCAGAATAGCGGAAGTCTATGCCGGCTATGATTTCGACGGATTTCACATTGACCAGCTAGGCAACCGCGGCACAGTATATGATTACAGCGGGAACACGGTAGATATGCCGGAGGGCTTTGCGGCATTCGTCCAAAGGATGAGCACCGACTTCCCGCAAAAACGCCATGCCTTTAACGCGGTAGGCGGCTATGGGAAACAGCAAACAGCCAACGCCGGCGTAGACTTCATTTACAGCGAGCTGTGGGGCGACACGCCCAGCTACGCCGATTTGAAAACACTCACGGAAGAAAATCTCCGCTACAACAGCGCCCTGAATTGTGTGTATGCCGCCTACATGAACTACGACCTTGGCAAGACTAAAAGCACATTCAACACGTCCGGCATACTCATGACCGATGCCGTTATGTTTGCCTTGGGCGCTTCGCACATTGAGCTGGGCGAACACATCCTGAATAACGAATATTTTCCGAACGACAATTTGCAGCCGGACAACACACTGAAAGCCGCGCTCATTCGCTACTATGACTTTTTAGTGGCGTACCAAAATATCCTGCGCGATGGCGGCACATTCAACATGCTTAACGTCGCCTCTTCGGGAAAGACAAATGTAGTGGCATGGCCACCGCAAACAGGAAAAATCATTTCGTTACCCAAAAAGGTGGGCAACAAGCAAGTCATTCATCTGTTCAACTTCGCAAATGCAGCACATTTACAGTGGCGAGATGTGAACGGCACACAACCGGAACCACAGATGCAACAAAACGTGTCGCTGCAAATTAACGTGTCGCAACCGGTAGCTAAAGCGTGGGTGGCCACGCCCGACAAGGAAGGCAAAATGTACGAAGAAGTTGTATTAAATGCCGGAGACGGCAACCTTACCGTTACAGTTCCCGCCATAAAATACTGGACAATGCTTGTGCTGGAGTTTGTCGCCAACGATTTCCTGGAAGAATGAGAATGGAAATGTCCACGTAGCACATTTGCTTATGAATTTTCTCCCTTTCTCGCAAGCCCTGAAAGGGCTTAATCTTCATAACCGCAGGTCAGCGACCTGCGGAGAGGGCGCCCTCCTCTCTCTCCCTGCCTGCCTGAAAGTCAGGATTTTTAAGACTTAAAGCCTTTACTTTGCTCACCTTGTTTATTTTAAGGTGTTCGCGAGCTCGCTTCAGGCAGGGAAGAGGCGGGGCGGCGCGAGGCGTGTAACGTTGCAAAAACGTCTTTTTTTACTGAAAAAAATATTTTTTTTGCATAATAAAAATATTTTACTACCTTTGCAAACAATTTTGTTTATGAACTACACAAGATGAACAACCTTAACATGGTTAGGAGGTGCGCGCTGAGCGAAGCAAGCTCGCGCGCCGGCAATGATAAATGCAATGCCGTGCCGGCACACGACTTCCACGCTTTGCGCGCTTACTACTTGCCGTTACACACACACACACACACACACACACACACACACACACACACACACACACACACACACACACACACACACACACACACACACACA
>JAITQP010000086.1 GCA_031288885.1 Prevotellaceae bacterium
TGCGCGCATTACCGCGCTGTATGTGTCATAGGCACAAATTTTTTTTTATGTGTTCAGCTGCAAAGGTAAAAACATTTTTTGTTAATACAAGCAAGGGTGGTGATTTTTTTCTTACGCCGAGCTCTGCTTCGCTCCGGTTGCTTCACTTCGCTTACAATGACGCGAGGCGTGAGCCATGATGGAAGCAAGGCAGCGTTGCAACAACATCCTTTGATATTGTAAAGAGGGGTAACAATAGTGAGGCAATAGACGGGTTTTCAGAAGGCAAACCTCAAAATGCTTGTACTTGTCGGGGTGGCCGGATTTGAACCGACGACCTCCTGCTCCCAAAGCAGGCGCGATACCGGGCTACGCTACACCCCGAAAAAAGTTTACAAAAGTACAATTTTTTTTGAGTAATGGAAAAAAACACACGCTCTTTTCCGTTTTTTTTCGTTACAAGCTGTCATCGTCGGCGCCGCCATCGTCCACTATTGCGTCGTCCACATCGCCATCGCCTGCAATAACGTCGTCGCTGCTGTCCACAACGCGGCTGATAACGCTGTCCAAAATATCGTCGTCGTCTTTGGGGTGCGCGTCTATTTTCACGTCAACTTTCACGAGGTAGCTGGCGTCGTCGGTTTCGAGCATTACCGCGTGAAAGAAGTCCGTTTCGGTTTTGTTGACTTTTATCACGTAGTCGCTCCATCCGGTTGGGTATTTTTGGCGGAAGAGCTCCAGCAGCTCCGGCGACAAATTTTTGTAGCTTACCACCACGCGCCGCTTGCCAATGCCTACGCCAATTCGGGGCAGGTTGCGCTTGGCTTGCTCCTGAGCGAGGGGTTGCGGCGCCTGAGCCTGCTGGGCGGTGGCGTTTTTTACCGAGGGCTTGGGTTGAGCCTTGGGCGGCACAGCTTTCTTGGCCGTTGCCTCCTGCTTTGGCTTGCTCGTTTGGCTTGCTTCCGCTTTTTTTGCGGGTTGCGCCGCCGGCTTTTTCGCCGCCGGCTTGGTTGCCGTTTTGGCTACAACCTTTGCCGGCGTTTTTGCCGACGCCTTTGCCGGTGTTTTGGCAGCTGCGCTTGGCTTTGCCGCAGGCTTCACGGTTTTTGTGGGCGCCGCCGTTTTTTTGTTAGCCGCAGCCTTGGCAGGTGCGCTCTTTTTTGCAGCCGGTTTTACAACGTTCTTGGGCGTAGCGGTTTTTTTAGCCGCAATATTTTTAGCTGCCGCAGGCTTTGCGGCGGCCTTTACGGTAGCCTTCGCGGCGGCGGTGGTTACGGCTTTCTTGGGGGTAGCTTTTTTGGGTGTAGCGGGCTTAGCGATGCTCTTTTTTGCAGGGGTTGCTTTTGCCGGTTGCTTTGCCACAGGTTTTGCCGCTTTAGGCGTAGCTTTCACCGCAGATTTTGCTGCTGCTGTGCTTTTCTTCATAGCCGGTTTCGTAGCTTTCTTCTTCGTTGCCATAATCTCGTATAAAAATACTCTTTGTTAGTGTTGAATTATGGTACAATAATACGGTATTTTTATATTGTCGTACTCGTGCATTTGCATAAATAATATAAAAAATAGAGAATTTATATTTACTGACTATTTACGTATTTGGTAAATTATCTGTCAATCAGCGGTATGTTGGTGGGGCAAGGGTTTGGCTATTCGCAGCGCCTATCGAGCAAATCGGGGCGCAGGCGCGCCGTACGCTCCAGCGCTTGCTCCTCCTGCCACTTTGCAATCTCCCTAAAGTTGCCCGACAGCAGCACCTCCGGCACCTTCCAGCCGTTGAACTCCGCCGGTCGCGTGTACACCGGCGCGGAGAGCAGGTTGTCCTGAAACGAGTCGCTCAGCGCCGACGTTTCGTTAGAGATAGCGTCCGGCAGCAGCCGCACCACGCTATCCACCACCACGGCTGCCGCGAGCTCGCCGCCGGTAAGCACGTAGTCGCCTACCGACAGCTCCCGCGTGATGAGGCGCTCGCGCACCCTGTGGTCAACGCCCTTGTAGTGCCCGCACAGGAGGATGATGTTTTTTTGCAGGGACAGCTGGTTGGCAATGCGCTGGTTGTAGCGCTCGCCGTCGGGCGTTAGGAAGATAACGTCGTCGTACGTGCGCTCGGCTTTGAGCTTTTCCATCAGCGCAAAAATAGGGTCAATTTTCAGCACCATTCCGGCGTCGCCGCCAAAGGAGTAGTCGTCCACGCGGCGGTGCTTGTCGGTGGCGTAGTCGCGGATGTTGTGCACGCAGACGTCAACCACCCCTTTTGCCTGCGCCCGCTTGATGATGGAGTGCCCAAAGGGGCTGTCGAGCAGCTCGGGAAGCACGGTGAGAATGTCTATACGCATTGAGAATTACGAATTACGAATTAGGAATTACGAATTACGAATGATGCAAGGCGTACTCTGCAAAACGGAATTCAACGAAGTTAATCCGGAATGCTCATTTTGCTCTGCGCTGTAAATCCTGCAAAATGCTGAACGGCTAATTCGCAAGCACCTTTACCACGACCTTCTTTACTTCGCCGCTGCCCACCAGCGGTGCGTGCGCGTCTTCGGGGAAGAAAACGGCAAATTGACCGGCCTTGATTTCCACGTAGGTATCCGGCTTGTCGGCGTAGAAAATGATGTCCTTTTCGGGGTTATACGCTACCTTAACGTTTTTGCAGTCGGGGCGGTGGCTCCAGCCAAAGCCCTCCTTGCCGCCAACGCAAACCTGTATGTCGATGTAGCGGTCGTGCGCCTCGTGCTTGGCGGCCTCCGGCGCAAGCCCTTGGCGCACCATAAAGGTGGCGTAAACTTCGGCGCCGTCAATTTCGTACTTGCGCTCCTCGAGCCGGCTCAGGTCGTTGCTGAGGAGAAAGCCAAACGCTTTTTCAAAGCGGGGGTTGAGCGAAAAATATTTTTTCGCGTTGGACAGATGGTCGATTATCATAGCAAAAAATGTTTAATTTTGTTGCGACAAATATAGCTATTTTCGTCATGATATGCAGCGCGATGTTGAATTTTGATTTTTGAGTAATGTACAGCTTCACTATTTGCGCAATCCTTTTGGTTGCGGGCTACCTGATTTACGGCGCTGTGGTAGAGCGCATTTTTGGCGTGGACGCCGCCCGCCCAACGCCCGTACAAACGCGCTACGATGGCGTGGACTACGTTCCGCTACCGTGGTGGAAGATTTTTTTTATCCAGCTCCTCAACATTGCCGGTCTGGGGCCGATATTTGGCGCTATTATGGGCGCGGTGTACGGCGCCTCGGCGTTTTTGTGGATTGTGCTCGGGTGCATTTTTGGCGGCGCGGTGCACGACTACTGCGCGGGCATGCTCTCCATACGGCACGGCGGCGAAAGCCTGCCCGAAACCATAGGGCGATACATGGGGAAGCCGTTTAAGCAGGGCATTCGGGTATTTACGGTGCTGCTCATGCTGCAGGTGGGCGCGGTGTTCATTGCCGGACCTGCCGACCTGCTCGCCGGCTTCACGCCCAGCTTCATGACCTCCGCCTTTTGGGTGGCGGTTATTTTCATATACTACCTGCTGGCCACGCTGCTCCCCATCGACAAGTTCATAGGGCGCATTTACCCGATTTTTGGGGTGGCGCTGCTGTTCATGGCGGTGGGCGTGCTCGCTTCGCTCTTTTACTACCAACCTCCCATCCCCGAGATTACGCAGGGCGTAGGCAACATGCGCCCCGACGCCGAGCAGTACCCCATTTTTCCGCTCCTTTTCATTTCCATTGCCTGCGGCGCCATATCGGGGTTTCACGCCACGCAGTCGCCCCTCATGGCGCGGTGCGTAAAGAACGAAAAGCTGGGGCGGAGAATTTTTTTCGGCTCCATGGTTGCCGAAGGGCTCATGGCGCTGACGTGGGCGGCGGCGGCGGCAAGCTTCTTTGGGTCGGTGGGCGGCCTGCAGCAGTTCTTGGCGGAGCACGGCAACAACGCCGCGCCGGTGGTGGACGCTATCGTAAACTCGTGGATGGGGCGCGTGGGCGGGCTGCTGGCCCTAATTGGCGTAGTGGTGGCGCCCATCACCTCCGGAGACACGGCGCTGCGCTCCGCACGGCTTATTGTGGCGGATATTACGGGCGTTGAGCAGCGCAGCATCAGGAGCAGGCTCTACATTACCCTGCCCATTTTTTGCGTGGTGTTTTTGCTCCTGCAGGTCAACTTCGACGTTATCTGGCGATACTTTGCGTGGAGCAACCAAACCCTTGCCGCCTGCACCCTGTGGGCGATTACCGTGTACTTTGCGCAGCAAAAGCGCTGCTACTGGATTACGCTCGCGCCGGCGGTATTCATGACGATGGTTTGCTCCACCTACCTGCTGATTGCCCCCGAAGGGTTTGCGCTACAGCACGCCGCAGCGTACGTTGGCGGGGCCATATTTACGGCCGCCACGCTGCTGATTTTTGCCCGATGGATGCGGCGCAGGCCGGCCTGTTAGGGCTTGGGGCTTCCATTTTGCGCCCGCGGCGCGCCTTAGAAGGGCAAATCGTCCTTACCCTCCTCGCCCTCGGCAAAGGGCTGCGGCGCGGGGCCGGCAGGCTGAGCTGCCGCGGGCGCCGCCGCGGTGGGGGCTGACGCGGGCGAGCTTTCATCTACAAGGTCAATTTTCCACACGCGCAGGTCGGTGTACCACTTCCCGTTAAACTCGCGGCTTTCTATGTCGAACGAGATGTTGAGCGTATTGCCCACAACGAGCACGCTGGGGTTTACCTTGTCGCCCCAAATCGAGAGGCACACCTTTTTGGGGTACTGTCCGTCGGTTTCCACGACGATTTCTTGTCGTTTCCACGTACCGTTTCGGCCCTCGCCGGTTTGCAGGGGTAGCAGCTGGGTTAGCTTGGCTTTTAGTTCCATAGTTTGATTTATTTAGTTTTTGATGGAGACAAAGATACAAAGTGTTTTCTTGTTTCAGGAACACCTTTAAGAAATTTTTGCGTATTTTTCTTTCGGAAGAGTTTCTCTACACCCTTGCACCACTAATTATCAATCATTGCTAAAAAAACACCTCTCTTTTCTTTGTTTCCCCAACCAATGGAATTTTACCTACCTTTGCAGCTTATATAAAGTAAAGTAGATTTTTTCAAGTAACGAATAAATAAAAGATGGTTAAGCTGGTAGCATTTGATTTGGACGGGACGATAGGCGAAACTATTTCCCTGTGTATAGAGGCTTTTAAGGAGGCTGTTAGCCCTCACATCGCTAAGCGGCTCACGGAGGAGGATATCGTGCAGACGTTTGGGCTGAACGAGGAGGGGATGATAAAACAAATAGCGGGCGAGCATTGGCGCGCGGCGCTGAATGATTTTTACGCTCGCTACAGGTCGCTGCACGGCCTGTGCACCGCTCCGTTTGCCGGCGTCGAAGAGCTGATAGGCGAGCTGAGAGCCCGCAACGTTCTGGTGGCGCTTGTTACGGGAAAGGGGCAGGTGAGCTGCGACATTACCCTTGAGCAGTTCGGCATGAGCCGCAGCTTTGACTGCATAGAAACCGGCTCTCCCGAAAAGAACAGAAAGGCGGAGGCGTTTTGCAGCCTTTTGCAGCGCTACCACCTGCAGCCGGACGAGCTGGTGTACGTTGGCGACGCCGTTTCGGATGTTGATTCGTGCCGTGAAGCGGGCATCCGCTGCCTGTCCGCCGCGTGGGCACAGTCCGCCGACGTACACCGGCTGGAAAAGCACAATGCGGGGAATGTATTCCTTACGGTTAGCGCCGCGCGGGAGCGCATCCTCCGGCTGCTGTAGCCCGCCCGCTACGCTCCCGCCAGCGAAAGTATGCTTTTTATCTTGTCGCCATCGGCGCGCCACAGGCTGTGCTCCTCGTCCGGCGCGCCCAAGAGCGGGTTGCGGTAGCGCATGCCGCCCGCGTAGCGGCTGCGAAACGTGCCGTGCAGCTCGCTCACCCCCGTGATTTTGATAAGCTCCGCGGCGTTCTGCGGCGTAACTCCCGCGCCGGCCATGATGCCAATGCGCCCGCCGGCTTTTTCCACCAGCTCCCGTATCGCGCCCGCGCCCTCCGGCGCAGCGTTGCGCCCTCCGGAGGTGAGGATACGCTCGCAGCCCAGCCCAATGATGACCTCCATTGCCTCTGTCAGGCTGCGGGAGCGGTCAACGGCGCGGTGAAAGGTAACGCCCATGCCGCCGCTGCGCGCCTCCTCCACCAGCAGGCGGCAGCGTTGCTCGTCCACAGCGCCGTCGCTCATCAGCATGCCGATAACCACGCCGTCGCAGCCCAGCTTGCCGCACGCGCGAACGTCCGCCAGCATGATTTCGAGCTCCGCATCGCTGTAAAGAAAATCGCCGCCGCGCGGACGAATTAGCACGTAGAGCTTTATGGAGAGGCGCTTTCGGACGGCCTCTATCAGCCCCCGCGAGGGCGTTGTGCCGCCCTCCGGCAGGCTGACGCAAAGCT
Source organism: Prevotellaceae bacterium (assembly GCA_031288885.1). Lineage (GTDB taxonomy): Bacteria > Bacteroidota > Bacteroidia > Bacteroidales > UBA932 > JAITMY01. The sequence goes on from JAITQP010000086.1 coordinate 6,377, forward strand.
CTACCCTGTGCGCCCCGCTCGACTGGGCAATGACCGCCGAGTCAAGGGAGTCGGCGCAAACTTCGAGTGTAAACATTTTTTGAGGAAATATAATAGATTTTTTTAAAACGCCACCACCATTTCTATGGTCACCTTATCGTGCAGCAGCGGGTTGGTGGAGAAATCGCTGGGTTTGCGCGAAATGATGTACTTCTCAAAGCTGGCCCTGATTTCACCCTGAAATGCTTTCTGCGCAACGCTCAGGTTTGCGCCGATGGATACTCGTTGCGCGTCGAACAGCCCGATGGCGCCGTCGTAGCAGCCGTTGCGGATAACGTCGTAGCGCAGGGTGGGGGCGAGGTATTTGGCAAACCGGTTGGGCTTGAAGTAGAAGCTGTAGAAACCTTGCAGGTAGGCGGAGGTGAGGATTTCCTGCGCTCCGTTGCGCCGCAAAGCGCGCTGCGCCGCCTCGCCGTCGAGGGTGAAGCTGCGCGCGATGTAGCGCAGCTCGCCGCTCCACATGGCGACAGGCTGCGCGTAGGGCGTTTGCCCGCTGTAATAGCTGGCGGCGGCTTGCAGCCCGCGCTCGCCGCCGTACTCGACCTTTGCCGACACGTTGAGCGCCTCCTGCCAAGCGGGGGTGTTGATACCGCTACCGTTGAACAGCCCCAGCTTGAGCGCAACGGGAAGCCAGCGCCGGAGGTTTACCGTCAGCAGCCCGCCAATATCGCGCGAGCCCAGCGAGCGAATGGCGCCCCTGCTGCTGCTGTCGGCGTAGCAAACGGTATATTTGGCTACAAACGTGCGGTTGGCAAATATGTTTTGGATGGGGCTTCGCCCCAAGTCGGTGCTGAAGGCGTATCGCTGCTGCCCCAGCGCAACCTCCACAAGCGGCAGCTGGTAGGCGACGTAGGCGTCCAGCACCGAGAGCTTGCCCTCGTTGTTGAACTCCACCTGCGTGCGGTAGCTCATGTGCTCGGACGTTTTGCCGCGCACCCCAAAGCGCGAGTTGCGCACGTCAAACCTCATGCGGCTATCGTAGAGGCTTTCCTCAAATTTTACCTTTAACACGCCGTCTATTTTGGGGGCGTAGTCAACTTTTGTGGTGGACGTATCAGGCTGTGCAAGCAGCGGCATGGCGGACGTTAGCAGCAGTCCGGCGGCAAGCAGCGGCTGAAGTGGGTTGAGCATAAGATTTCGGGCAATGGGAAATGGTTACTTTTGTCCCGAGCAAGCCTCCTGCTCCATTCGGGTTATCTTGATAATATCCTCGCCAATGCCTATGCGGTATCCGATGGACGAAAACAGTACCCCGCCGTTGGTGGAGAGGTAGGCTGCCAAGGGAAACTCCTCGCTGAAGTCCACCTGTAGCGCGCCGGCCACGGCCTTTAGCAGGCTGCGGTTGGCGTCAACGCTCCATGCGGTTTGCGCGGGCAGGTTTTTGAACGTTTCCGCGCTGAACGCTTTGCTCAGCTTGTCGTCGGGGGTGATAAGCACGATGCCGCCGCCCCACTCCTCCAGCGCCTTTTGCTGCGCCGGCAAGTCTTGCAGGATGTGCTTCGACGGCTCTTTCCCAACGTCCACAAAGCACAGCATGAGCCCCTTTTGGTTGCTCAGCTCCTTCAGCGATTTTTTGCTGCCGTCGCTCATTACGATAACGGTGTTCATGTCCACAATCCCTTTCACAAGGAGCTTTCCGGTCACCTCCGGCATTTTGACGGAGAGGGTGAGGGGCTGTTCGCTGCGCAGCGCAAAGTACTGCGTGCTCACCGTCACCGAGCCGTCGTTGGCGCGGCTGCCCGTCATCAGGCGGTAGTAGCCTTCGTCGAGGGCGAGCGTGTAGGGGAAGTTGGACACCGCAGGGTTATCCTCAAAGTCGAGCGTTTGGAAATCGCCGTCCTTAAAGAAAGCCAGCGTGTAGTGGGCGTAGTAGCCCGCCTTTACGATGTTGGAGGGGTCGTTGGCGAGGGTGAGCGAGGCGGTGCGGCGCGGCGCGGCGTCTGGCCTGTCAAACGCAGCGTCTTTCCACTGCCCGCCCTCGTAGTACTGTGGTTTGCCGGTGGCTTCCTCCACCTGCGCCGGAATGCCGACGCTGCGGCACGCCGCCACGAAGAATATGTCGCGCGAGCGACGGTCGGACATCTTCAGCTCGTACACGCCGCGCGGCGTGAGGCGGCAGTTGTAGTAGTTTTCCTCGTCCTTGAGGGTAATGTTTTTGCGGACGTACTCAACGATGTTCTCCGCCGCGGGCTGCTCGCCGGCAATCTCCCTCGCCACCTCCGGCTGCCGGAAGAAGCTGCGCCACGGCTTAATCAGCTCCTGCGCAATGCGGGGCGAGAGCACCTTGCTCACGTACAGGGCGTCGGGGAGGCTGGCGTCCGCCTTCACCCCGTTGCGGAGGTGGTCGCGGAGGTAGTCCGCCGGAGTGTCGCGCAGGTCTTTTTCGGAGAGCGACGCGAGGAAGTCAAGATAGTGGGGATTGGTGGCCTCGGTTTGCATAAAATCGGCTATTTCGCGCCAATTTCCCTGCGCCTTGTGCAGGAAGAGCTTTTGGCGGTAGCCGGCGGAGGCGCGGTCGCGGTCGCTCACCGTTGGCGCAAAGGTGCCCATGTAGGCGTTGCGGAGGGAGTCTTCGTGCGCCAGCCGGAGGGTGTTTGCCGCGATTTTTTCCTGCGGCAGCGCCGCAACGGGCTGCTCGGGCGGCACGCTGAGCGTGTAGGTTTCGCTGTACTCCTCGCCGGAGGTGCGGTTGAGCGGCACGTCAACCCGCTCGTCGGCGGTTGTGGATAGCGCGTAGCCGTACCGGTCGCCCTTGCCGGCCCACACCACCAAATCGCCCATGCCGGAGACGATGGAGGCCGTTCCGTCAGCCGCGCTCACGCTGCGCACAATGGGGTAGAGCTCGGCATAGTTGTACACCTTGAACTTCACGGTTGCGCCCTCCACCGGACGGTTTTGCTCGTCGGTGACCCGCACGGTTACCTTGCGCACCGGCGCGTAGGCGCTCAGCAGGTTGATGGTGCTGTAGAGCGGCGTTTGCACGTTTTTTTCCTCCGCTCCGTTGTAGAGCCCAAAAACGTTGGTGTGCACCATCATTGCCCGCTTGGAGGGCGCGGTAAACCACGCCACGTCCAGCTCCGGCTCCGGCTCGCAGGCGCCCATGTAGCGCCATTGCCCGTCAATCCACGCCTCCACCCACGCGTGGTTGTCGTTGGTGTGCACCCAGCGCGGGGTGTAGCACTGCCGCGCGGGAATGCTCACGGCCCGCAGCGCGGCAACGGTAAAGGTGGATTCTTCGCCGCAGCGCCCCCACGAGGTGCGCATCAGCGCCAGCGGTGCGGAGGTGCGCCCGTCGGTGCCGCGGTAGGTGACCTTTTCGTGGCACCAGTGGTTGACCTCCAGCGCGGCATCCGCCATCGAAAGCCCCTTTACGCGGTCTTTCAGCTCCTCAAAGAAGACGCTGCGCGCCGTATCCAAGCTTTCGTTGTTGACGCGGTACACCAGCACAAAGTGGCGAAAAATATCTTCGGGTATTGATTTGCCCCAGCTGAAGCAGCTGCGCGCTGCAAAGGCCGCGTCCACCTGACGGAGGAAGAAATCGCCGTAGCCGTCGGCAAGGTCGCACAGCGGCATGTAGGCGTAGAGGAACTCCAGCGCCTCGCGCTGCTGCGCGGTGAGGTTTTCCCTGTCCAGCACCGCAAACAGCGCGTCGCGCCTTCCGGCAGCCTCATCCTGACGCTTCAGGAATTGCTGGTGCACCTGACGGCGGTAGGAGGAATTTTTCAGAAAATGTGCGTTTTCGTGGCAACTCGTTGCCGCCGAAAGCAGCAGGCAGCACGCGCCTGCAAGAATGGTAAGATGTTTCATTTTATTGTTGATTTGTTATGTTGATTAGCTATTTGAGAGCTCTTTTATGCGGCACGCAATCTCCTTTCCGGCAAAGGCGACGGCGAGTAGCGCGATGCGCTTTTTTGCTCCTGCGTAGCGCTCGTGGTAGCGGCGGTAGAGGAGCTGGGTAAGCGCTTTTTTCAGGAGCGGCTCGATTTTTCCCTTTTCGGCATACTTGATTTCGGCAATGACCACGCGGTCGCCCCACGTCCACACGGCGTCCATGCGCCCCTTGTCGGTGGGGACTTCGGCGTCCACCTTAAAGCCCAGCAGGTTTAGCCAGAGCAGCAGCAGGGAGTGGTAGTAGGCTTCGCGCGGCACGTGCAGCTGGTAGGGGATGCGGGCGAACATCTCCTGCATGCTCCGCTCAAAGGACGGGGCGTTTCCCTCGGCCAGCTGCCGCATCATATGCTCGCGCAGCGAGAAGGTGTCGGAGATAGGGCAGGCGGCGTAGCTCCCGACCATGTGCCCCATCAGCGCCATCCTGACCTCCTCGTTGGGGAAGCCAAGGGTGTAAACAAGCGTGTTGTCAAACATGCTTTTCTCCCTCTTTTTGACGGTCAGGTAGCCGGTTTGAAAAGAGAGCAGCTTTGTGTCCAGCGCATGGTACTCAAAGCTGTCAAAGGTTGTGGATTGCACCTGCACAGGCTCCAGCAGCACTTTTGCGTCGTTGCGCGTTTTGATGAGGTTGACTAAAAACGTAGGCGTTCCCGTAGCAAACCAGTGGTCAATAAACAGCTTTTTGTCAAACAGGAGCAGGGTGGAGAAGGGGTTGTAAACCGACGTTGCGCCGTCCCACGAGTAGCCGTTGTACCAGCGGCGGATTTCGGCAATGATTTCCTCGCGCGTTTGCTTGTGGTACTCCGCCATTTCCGCGATATGCTCGGCAAAGCAGCTCTCCAGCTCCGCCTGCGTATACCCGCAAATGGTGGCGTACTTGTCGTCCATGGTAACATCGTTGAGGTTGTTAAGCCCCGAAAAGATGGATATTTTGGCGAATTTGGACACGCCCGTCAGGAAAATAAATCGCAAATGCTCATCGGCAGCCTTGAGCACCTGATAGAAAGCTTGCAGGATTTTGCGGTTTGCCTCCGCCACTTCTAAATTGGAGAGATGGTCGGTGATAGGCTTGTCGTATTCGTCCACCAGCATAACCACTTGCTGTCCGGTGGACTGATGCAGCTTTGTGAGCAGCTCCATGAATTTATCGGGAAGGGCATTTTGTACCAGCGACAGGTGGTAAGCGCTTGCTTGGGCTTCCACAAAATCGGTCAGCGACGTCATTAGCTCTTCTCCGGAGGAGTGAGCTCGACCTCCAAAGTCCAACCGGATGACCGGAAAGCGCTGCTCCCAATCCCACTTATCGTAAATGTAAAGCCCCTCAAACAGCTTCTTTTCGCCCCTGAAGAGAGCGCCCAGCGTGCTGACAAGAAGCGATTTCCCAAAGCGACGCGGGCGGGACAGAAAAAACACCCTGCCGGAGGTAACCAGCTGATATATTTTTTGCGTTTTGTCCACGTAAAGAAATTCATTCTCCCGCAGGCTCTCAAACGATTGTATTCCTATTGGTAGCTTTTGCATACGATTTGTTGTATTTTTTCTCAATTCTAAAGGCGTAAAGATAGCGAATTTTTCTTACGTAGCATGGAATAGTGGCGATAACTTGGGAATATCGGCAATTTTTTTTCACCACAGCAATGATTTTCCATATTTTTTTCTACTTTTGTAAAAAAAATTGTTTTGTATGGATTTAAAGGAAATCATGTCAGTGTCCGGTCATACCGGATTATTTCAGCTAATATCTCAGGGGCGGAGCGGGCTTATCGTGGAGTCGCTGGTGGACAAGAAGCGCACCAATATTCCCCCCACCGCCAAAGTAAGCGCCATGAGCGACATTTCGGTGTTCACCACCGGTGAGGACGTGCCGCTGCACGTGGTGCTGCAAACCATCAAGGAAAAGAGCAACGGCGGCCCCGCTATCGACCCAAAGAGCGTCAAGGAGGAGGAGGTTAAGAAGTATTTTGAGGAGATACTCCCGACCTACGACAAGGAGAGGGTATATTTTTCCGATATTAAGAAAATTATATCGTGGTACAACCTGCTGCAAAAGAATGCTATGCTCGACTTTGAGGTGAAGGCGGAGGAGGAGAGCGAGAAAAAAGAGGAGGAGGCTGGCGGCGACGCTAAAAAGCAGCCGCTTAAGCCGGCTGCAGCCAAACCTCTTGCCAAGCCTGTACAGCATATTTCTTCAAAAGCCGCAGGATCTGCCGGAAAAATCAACGCCCCCAGAAAAGCGCAGTAGGCAACGGTTAGGGAGGGGCGCCCCGCAGCGCAGCGTTTAACGTTGACCTACGGGTAGAGTGCGCTCTTTCCCTGTAGAGGCACAAGCCCACAAAGACGGAAAATCTTTGTGGGCTTCGTGGTTTTGTGGAAGATGCATTTTGGATTACTCCCCAAACCATGCCGCGCGTAGTAGTATAGCTTCACCATCTGCTGAAAAGTATCACCTAAAAACCAATTGTTTAGCATTATTTGCGTTAATGGTTTGCATTAATTAACCGAGCGTAAATACCAAAATTGAGCGCCTTAGCTACCTTTGCCTCCACATAAATTGTGTGCGTGCACATGAAAAATTAATACCCAAAGGTTATGCTGCTTTCACCAACCATACTTTCTCCCTTTTTTTCAGCCACATCGTGGAGAGGGAGAATTTGGGGCGAAAATTTTAGCGTGTGCGTTTGCGAACACGTAGCACACACACACACACACACACACACACACACACACACACACACACACACACACACACAGTAGTCAGCAAGTTAGCGTACCGTGCCTATATAACATTTTTTCCCAAATATGCAAGTATCCCGAACAAAATAGCGCCGCAAGGCAGCATATTTTATTCGGGAATTTTTTTGCCATTCCCCGCAGCAACCGCTTCCGGCCTCACCGCCGTAGCGGCCGCTCCTCTCATCCACCATATATATCCCGACAATTCACCACGTGCTGCTGTGCATACTATAAGGAGTACGGCGGCGCTGTTCAATTTCCATCAATAGTAAAGTTTAATTCCTAAAAAAAAGATGTTATGCAAAAAAGAATCGGCGTAGCGAAATTTAAGCGGCTGCTAACGGCAATAGCGGCGTTGCTAATTTCCACAAGCATGTACGCGCAGGAGTCTGCGCCAAAACAAGTAACCGGCGTTGTTCGGGATGATGCGGGCGTTCCTGTTGCGGGGGCGTCGGTGGTGGTCAACGGCACCAGCGTTGGCGTGCTGACCGACGTAAACGGTCGGTACTCCATTAGCGTGCCGGCTACCGCAGCTGCCATCACCGTATCGTTTATGGGAATGCGCTCGGTGACGGTGAGCGTTATCGAAAGCGGCGCGCAGGATGTGACGCTCACAGAAGAAACCAAGTCGCTCGACGAGGTGGTAGTAATTGGCTACGGAACGGTGAAAAAGCGCGACCTGACGGGAGCGGTTTCGTCGGTGAGCGCAAAGGAGATTGCGGCAGTGCCCGTGAGCTCTGCGGCGGAAGCCATTACCGGCAAGCTTGCCGGCGTGCAGGTGGTAACCACCGAAGGATCTCCCGACGCGGAGATTACCATTAGGGTACGTGGAGGAGGATCGATTACCGGCGATAATGCCCCGCTCTACATTGTGGACGGCTTTCCGGTGAGCTCCATTACCGACATTGCCCCCAACGACATTCAGTCCATTGACGTGCTGAAGGACGCTTCCTCCACCGCCATTTACGGGGCGCGCGGCGCAAACGGGGTTATCATTGTAACTACCAAAAGCGGGCAGGCGGGGAAAATTCAGGTGAGCTATAACGCCTACTACGGCGTAAAGACGCTTGCCAAAAAGCTCGACGTGCTCACCCCCTACGACTACGCCCTCTTTCAGTACGAGCGCTCGCTGCTG
>JAITQP010000013.1 GCA_031288885.1 Prevotellaceae bacterium
TATTATTTCTTTGGCTGCTTTTGCCTTGCCTTTGCCTGCATAAAACGTGGGGACAAAAATAAGTACAATTTTTCAATAAACAAAAATTCTGTATGATTAGCTTTCTTATATTTCACACGACCTAATTTTGCGCATCGTCATTGCTTCGCTCCGCTTGTAGTAGCGCGAGGCGCGCTGAAAGTAATGCATAAAATCATGTTTTGTAAAATGTAAATGTGTAGTAATCAGCATATTTCTCCAGAATTTATCAACTTTTTTCAGCCAATGTTTACATTTATAATACTAATATACAGCGTGTTACTTCAACAAAATCGCCAAACTTTCCAAAAAAGGCAAGTTTGGCGATTTTGAATTGATAAAATATTGATATTCAATAATATAAACGATTAATAGCATTCGCCACATTTCTCATAAATCTAACATCTTGTTTCAGCCGATATTTTCATTTATCATATTAATATACAGTACTTTACTTCAACAAAATCGCCAAACTTTCCTTTTTTGGCAAGTTTGGCGATTTTGAATTGATAAAATATTTATATTCAATAATATAAAGCAACACGTAAATTTGATAATTTTCTATGCTATGAGGTTTTTACGCGATGTAAATCATTTGCTATCAGCATTTTCATCTCCGTCATCATCATCTTGCAGTAGCCAATCAATCACATTCATCTTCCGTATTCCGTCATATGCGGGGTTGATATCTACATCCGCAGAGAGTAGATACTTGGGATTTGAGTCGTGTATTGTTTGCAAGGGGCGCAGCTCCCGCTCAAGCGTTTCGGGATTTTCGGTGTTCCATGCCACTTGGTAGTAGGAGATATAACCCTCATCGTCGAGAACGACAAAGTCAACCTCAAAGTTGTCTTTTTTGCCAATAAAAACATCTCTGTAGCGCCGCAGCAGCTCAAAGTAAACGGCATTCTCCAGCCAGTGCGAGAGGTATTTTGCGATGTCTCTTTTGAGCCGAACTTTGTAGAAGCAAGGGTCAACAAGGTAGTATTTGTTGAGCGTTTGCAGCAGCCCTTTCCCTTTTATTTCGTAGCGCGGCACTTTGTAAATTAAAAACGCATCGCAAAGCGCGTCCAAATATTTTGCAACGGTCTGCTTGTCAACCACAGTGCCGTTGGTGCGCAGCGTGTCGGAAATGGAGCGCGGCGACACGTACGAGCCAACCGAATCAAATATGAAGTCAATTATTTTGTTGAAATCGTGCCTGTTGCTAATTCTCAACCGCTGGAAAATATCTTTCATGACGATAGTATTCAGCACGCTTCTTACAAATCCATCGGCCTGCTTCCGGCTAATGTTTTTTTGCTTATAGTACTCAGGGATACCGCCTTCCTGCAAATAATTCGCCAAAATCTCGGTTTTTGTCAAGTTTGGCGATTTTGAAGTTATAAAATCGTAATATTCAGAGAATTGAAATGGCAAAACCGACACCTCAATGTACCGCCCTGTAAGCAGTGTGGCCAGCTCGCCCGAAAGGAGATAGGCGTTAGAGCCGGTGATATATACGTCGCAATTTTTTTTGATGAACAGGCTATCGACAAGCCGCTGAAATTCTTTGATATTCTGCACCTCGTCGAGAAAAATGTAGTTCATTTTATCGGGCGCAAGGCGATCTTTTATGTGGGTGTGAATTTGAAAAATATCGCCAATGGCAAGCGTGTCCAAATCTTCAAAGTTGAGGAATTGGATTTGCTCCTGCCCAACGCCTTGCTGCAGCAGCTCGTCGGCAAACATTTGCAGCAGCGTAGATTTCCCGCAGCGCCGCACCCCTGTAATGACCTTGATAATATTCTGGTCTTTCAGGTTGCGGAGCGTCTGCATGTATTGCTTGCGCTCAATGAGAGTTTCTATGTTGTGAGGGGTTGGCATAGGGTTTCATCAGTACGACCTTGCAAATACCACGCGCTGCGCCGAGGGCTTGCCGGTCACCATGCAGCGTCCGGCTTCCGGCTTGCCGTCGCGCGGGATGCAGCGAATGGTGGCTTTGGTTTCGTCCTTTACCTTTGCCTCGGTTTCGGGCGTGCCGTCCCAGTGCGCAAGGATAAATCCGCCCTTTTCGATTTGCTCCTTAAACTCGTCGTAGGTGTTGACTTCAAAGGTGTTTTCGGCGCGGAATGCCTTTGCCTTTGCGTAAATGTTATCCTGAATTTCGGCCAGCAGGGTCACCACGTGGTCGGCAATGTTTTCTTGCGGCAGCAGCTGTTTTTGCAGCGTATCGCGGCGCGCCACCTCCACCGTGCCGTTTTGCATGTCGCGCGGCCCAACGGCAAGGCGCACCGGCACGCCCTTTAGCTCGTACTCGGCAAACTTGAAGCCCGACCGCACGTTGTCTCTGTCGTCGTACTTTGCCGTAACGCCGCGCGCCTCGAGCTGCTGCTTCATTTCGGTTGCCTTGGCGGAGATAGCCTCCAGCTCGTCGGCGCCTTTGTAGATGGGCACGATGACCACCTGCAGCGGCGCCAGCTTTGGCGGCAGCACCAGCCCGTTGTTGTCGCTGTGCGCCATGATGAGCGCCCCCATCAGGCGGGTGGAAACGCCCCACGAGGTAGCCCACACGTACTCCTGCTTGCCCTCCTTGCTGATGTACTGCACGTCGAACGCTTTGGCAAAGTTTTGTCCCAAAAAGTGCGACGTGCCCGCCTGTAGCGCTTTCCCGTCCTGCATCAGGGCTTCGATGCAGTAGGTGTCTTCGGCGCCGGCAAAGCGCTCGCTCAGCGTTTTTTTGCCCACCAGCACGGGCAGCGCCAAGAATGTTTCGGCAAAGCTGGCGTACACGTTTATCATTTTTTCGGTTTCCTCCACGGCCTCCTCGCGCGTAGCGTGCGCGGTGTGCCCCTCCTGCCACAGGAACTCGGCGGTGCGCAGGAACAGGCGCGTGCGCATCTCCCAGCGCACCACGTTTGCCCACTGGTTGACCAGAATGGGCAGGTCGCGGTACGACTGTATCCAGCCTTTGTAGGTGTTCCAGATGATGGTTTCGGAGGTGGGGCGCACGATGAGCTCCTCCTCCAGCTTGGCCTCGGGGTCAACCACCACGCCTTTGCCGTCGGGCGAATTCATCAGGCGGTGGTGCGTAACAACGGCGCACTCCTTGGCAAAGCCTTCAACGTGCTCGGCCTCCTTGCTCAGGAATGATTTTGGGATGAACAGCGGAAAGTAGGCGTTCACGTGCCCCGTGTCCTTGAACATCCTATCGAGCGTCGCCTGAATTTTCTCCCAAATAGCGTACCCATAGGGTTTAATGACCATGCAACCCCGCACCGCCGAGTTGTCTGCCAACCCCGCTTTGACCACTAAGTCGTTGTACCATTGTGCGTAATTATCAGCTCTATTGGTGACTTCCTTTGCCATTCTTACTTTTTAATACTATTTTTGTTGCGTTCTGAACTATTCTTTACTACATTTGCCAAGTAACCGCCGCCACAGTATTCGGTTGACAGCCACTCCACAGCCAGCAAAGGTAGCAATTTAAGCGAATACTGCAAAAAAAGATTGACAGGGGCTGCCTCCACAGCCGTTTGATGGGATATGTTTTATTTATCAACTTAAAACGATTTAGCAATGGCACGTAAAATGTATAAAGTATTTTTTAGCCTTGCCGCATGCTGCCTGTTTTTTTGCAGCGCAGCCGCTCACGACGACCTGTACTTTAACCCCAAGCGGCAGCGGGAGCTGAACAGGCAGGAGGCTGAGCGCAGAGCCAGCCAACCAAGCTTTTCGGGGCTCAAGCGCGGCAGCGAAGCGCAGCAGCAGCAGGAGAGCCGCTACACCGAAAGCTGGGGCGATGTTGATTCGCTGGAAAGCCGCCCAAATAGCACGATTTACGAAATAACCCGCGACGATGAGTACGGCTCGGAGCGCGACGAGGACAGCTACGCTGCACGCCTGCGCTACGACGACCCCACCTACGTGGTGTACGTCCGCGACCCCTACTGGTACGACCCGTGGTGGCGTTACCCCCACGCAGGCGTTTACGGCACATGGGGCGACCGCTGGGGATGGGGGCTAAGCTGGGGATACCCCTACTATGGTTACGGCTACGGCTACGGCTGGGATTGGGGATACCCCTACTACGGCTGGGGGCACACGCACCACTACTATCCCTACCACCCGTGGCATCAATGGGGAGGACATCCCGTGGCTGAGGCTCGGGGAACGCACAGGGGCAGCAGCATGTCGGGCACCGGACGGGGAACGGGGTACACCCACAGCCGCAACAGCTCCGGCACGTACAGCAGGTCGCGCCTAACCGTTCCCGCGGGAACGTACACGCAGCGCAGGCAGGGCAGCTATGCGGCTTCGCCTGCAGCGCAGCAGGGAGCAACCGGCAGCACGGGCAGCCGCACTACCTACTCCAACAGCGGACGGTCGTACCAGTCTATCCCGTCCTCCAGCTCATCCTCTCAAAGCAGCGGTAGCGCCGCCAGCTCAAGGAGCAGCTACTCCGGCAGCTCCTCGTCCGGCTCAGGGAGCTCCTACTCCGGTGGCTCCAGCTCCAGCTCGAGAAGCAGCTACTCCGGCAGCTCCAGCTCAAGTTCAAGCTCCAGCTCAAGGAGTAGCGGTAGCAGCAGCGGCGGACGCAGAAGCTCCGGAAGGTAGCAGGTACGCAAGACAAGATGTAACCCATAAGCTAATTTTACAGGTATGAAAAAATATATTCTTTTGCTGGCTACGGGCGTTTGCCTCACGCATTCAAGCTATGCCCAAGGTGATGAGGATGCGTTGCGTTTTTCGCGCAGCTACCCCTTGGGCACCGCCCGCTTTAGCGCTATGGGCGGCGCATTTTCCGCCTTGGGCGGCGACCTCACCACGCTGGCGTACAATCCGGCGGGGCTGGGCGTGTACCGCTCGGGGGAGCTTTCCATTACCCCCAACATGAACGTTACCAACGTATCCTCCTCGTACATGGGCAGCAAGGCTGACGATAAGCGCTACCTGACGGGCTGCTCCAACTTTGGGGGAGTGGGCGTTATCAACACCGGAAGTCGCGGGTTGGTGAGCATCAACGTAGGAGCGTCGTACAACAAGCACAGCAACTTTTCGGAGCGGTCTTTGGTGAGAGGAAATCCCGTATCGGTGGGAAGCACCTACATGGACTACTTTGCGAAGATTGCAAATAAGGATGTGAACCGTGACGATATAGAAGCCGAGTTGGCATTCTATACAGACCTGATAACGTTTGACTCGACTACTAATCTTTTTTACCCTAACTTTAAGGACAATGACCAAATTAAAGACCAAACCCAAGGTCGCCGCACCTCCGAAGCGTGGGGCAGCATTGGAGAGTTTGACATGAGCATTGGAGGGAACATTGAACACATGCTTTACTTTGGCGTGACCATAGGCATACAAAGCGTGTCCTACTCCATGGATCAAACGGATATTGAAGAAGGGCTATCAACCAACACTTCGCCATTTAAGGGTTTTACCTACAGGAGAGCGTTTCGCATGTCGGGCATGGGCGTCAACTTGAAGACAGGTCTCATTGTGCGTCCCTTTGCCAACGAAGATTTTTTGGAAGGCCTGCGGCTGGGCGCC
>JAITQP010000156.1 GCA_031288885.1 Prevotellaceae bacterium
AATTCTTAATTCCTAATTCTTAATTCTTAATTAAAAAGAGCGTGGTAGATGAAAGAGACATAGAGCGCGAGGAGGCGTTAGCCGCCTACTACGACATGATGAGCAGCAGCCTGCGTACCTTTACGGACGACGAGGTCAGCATTGCCTACAAGGCGTTTTTGCTGGCTTTTGAGGCGCACAAGGGCGCTCGCCGCAAGTCGGGCGAGGCGTACATCATGCACCCCATTGCGGTGGCAAAAATTGTGTCGCACGAAATTGGGCTTGGCTACAAGTCCATTGCGGCGGCGCTCCTGCACGACGTGGTGGAGGATACCGACTATACTATCGACGACATAGAGGGCATGTTTGGAGAAAAAATCGCCTTTTTGGTCGATGGGCTCACCAAGTTTGATACCATTTTCGACAAAAACGTCTCCATCCAAGCCGAAAACTTCAAAAAAATGGTGCTGGCTATGGCGGACGACATCCGCGTGGTGCTCATCAAGCTGGCCGACCGGCTGCACAACATGCGCACCTTGGGCTCCATGGCGCCGCACAAGCGGGAAAAAATTGCCAGCGAAACGCTCTACCTCTACGCGCCGCTCGCCCACCGGCTGGGGCTGTACAACATCAAAACCGAAATGGAAGACCTGACCATGAAGTTTCAGTTCCCCAGAATATACGAAGAGCTCCAAAGCAAAATCGTTGCCACCGCACCGGAGCGCGACGCCTACATCAAAACATTCACCGCGCCCATCATACAGCAGCTCAACAAAAACAACATCGACTACGACATCAGCGGGCGCGTAAAGTCCATCTACTCCATCTGGAAAAAAATGGAAAAAAAGCAGGTGTCGTTTGAGGAGATATACGATTTGTTTGCCGTGCGCATCGTCTTTAAGGCCGCGGGGGGAATGGACGAAAAGCAGCAGTGCTGGCGCATATACTCCCTCGTGACGGACATCTATAAGCCCAACTACGGGCGGCTGCGCGACTGGGTAAGCACGCCCAAGGAAAACGGCTACGAGTCGCTCCACATCACCGTGATGGGCGCGCTTGGGCGCTGGGTGGAGCTGCAAATCCGCTCGGAGCGCATGAACGAAATTGCCGAGCGAGGCTACGCCGCCCACTGGCGATACAAAAGCCAGCACGAAAGCCTCTCCGGCGAGGTAAACCCCTTTGACGCCGCGCTCGACAAGTGGCTGGAGCGAATTCGCGAAATGCTCGCCAACAGCGAGGAAAACGCAACGGAGTTCCTCGACCAGCTGAAGCTCAACCTCTTCTCCTCCGAAATTATGGCCTATACCCCTAAGGGGAAAATGGTGAAGCTGCCCAAGCGGTCAACCGTCATTGATTTTGCCTACGAAATTCACACCGCCATAGGCAACCGAGCCATTGGCGCAAAGGTAAACCACAAGCTGGTGCCGCTCAGCTACGAGCTCAACAACGGCGACCAAGTGGAGCTGCTCACCGCCGAAAACCAAAAGCCGAATGCCGAATGGCTTAACTTTGCCACCACCTCGCGCGCCCGCAACCAGATTAAGGCGGCGATTAAGGCGGAGGTGAAGGAGTATTTTCAGAAGGGGAAGCAGGCGGTGGAGGAAATCATCCGGAACTTTGGGGTGCAGCCCAACGCCATGCTCTACAAGCGCATTACCGACGCCTACAACGTTACCAACAAGCAGGAGCTCTTTAGTCAGGTGGGCGCCGGCATCCTCCAGCTGGGAGAAATTGGGAAGGTGCTGCGGAAGCAGCATCGCAATAAGTTCTTGCGCTACATGGAGCTGCGGCTGCTCGGCGCCGGAAAGCGAAGAAAATCGCCCGACAAGGACGAGCCAAAGGTGGAGCAGCCGACAATCAACAAGCGCGCATTCCTCCTCAAGGAGGGCACCGACCCCTCAAAGCTGGACTACCGGATAGCAACCTGCTGCAGCCCAATCCCGGGCGACAGCGTAATCGGCTTCATTGAGCCGGAGAACAAGGTGCTAATCCACAAAAAAGATTGCCCCGACGCTATTCGCGAGGCCGCGCAGCACGGCGACACGATAGTAAACGTCAAGTGGACGGAGCACAAGGTGCTCTACTTTTTGGCGCGCCTAACCATTAGCGGAATAGACCGCGTGGGCTTGCTGCGCGATTTGGTGAAAATCATTTCGGACGAAATGCACGTAAACATACGCCACCTCAGCGCCGAAAGCCACGAGGGGCTCTTTGAGGACGAGCTGGATATCTACGTGCACAGCACCACCGACCTCAACAACCTCATCGGAAAGCTCCAAAAGGTAACGGGCGTGAAGGATGTGAAACGAATTAATTAAGCTGAAGATTAGATGAAAGGAATTAAATGGGTAGTTAGCGGTTGTTGGCGGCGGACGGTTCTGCTGTTGTTGCCGTTGCTGTTGGCCGTGTCGCCGCTGCTGGGTGAGGATGAGAAGAAGGGTATTGGCGTGGTGTTGTCCGGCGGCGCGGCGCGCGGCTTTGCCCACCTCGGCGCGCTGCAGGCGCTGGAGGATTACGGCATTGTGCCCACCCACGTGTCGGGCGCAAGCATGGGGGCAATCGTAGGCTCCATCTACGCCGCCGGAGTGCCCGTACACAAAATTTACAGCTTTGCGCGCGAGCAGCGCTACTTGGGGCTCTACCGTCCGTCGCTCAACGGCGCGCTGTTCCGCACCACCTTTCTGGAGAAAATGCTCGAGCACCTCATCCCCAACCACAACACGTTTGAGGCGCTGGAGAAAAAAATGTACGTGTGCATCACCAACCTCAACACGGCGAAGTATGAGATTGTGGACAGCGGCTCCCTGAAGGATAAGATTGTGGCCTCCGCCGCCATTCCCTTCATTTTTGAGCCGAGCGTTATCGACAGCTTCACCTACGTGGACGGCGGGCTCACCAACAACCTGCCCGTAGAGCCCCTGCTCGAACCTTGCAAGTACATCATTGGCATTAGCGTAAACTCCACCAAAAACCGCATGAGGCAGGACGAGTTCAAGGGGCTGGGCGCCATTCAACGTGCCCTCACCGTGGTGGTGGAGGCAAACGAAAGACCCCGCAAGCATTTGTGCACCTTTTTCATCGAAATAGAGCAGGCCGGCAAGCTGGGG
>JAITQP010000183.1 GCA_031288885.1 Prevotellaceae bacterium
CCTTAAAAAATCTAAACGGGATGTTCCCAAAATGTTGGCAGCTATCCCTGAAGATATTTTTCCTAATTCATATAGCTTAACAACAGAAATGGTTTTCATTTCATGCTCAAATTCATTATACCCCATTTTCAGGGAGAAAGCCAGCGTTTCCGGATAGGATATGGTTATTTGCTTTTCCATGCTGTTAGAATTTTTATTGTAAAGGTACAACTTTTTTCAACACCTACACCACATTCACCTCCAGCTCCAGCGTTACGCCAAACCTGCTGTGCACCGCTTGGCAAATTTCGCGGGCAAGCGCCAGCACCTCGCTGCCCGTTCCGCCGCCGTAGTTCACCAGCACCAGCGCCTGCTTTGGGTGCACGCCCACGCTGCCGCGCCGCGCGCCCTTTAGCCCGCACTGCTCAATGAGCCATCCGGCGGGGATTTTCACGCCGCTGCCGGAGGGAAAGGAGGGCATAGCGGGGTGCTTTTTCTGCAGCTCCTCCGCCAGCGACGCTTCTACAAAGGGATTTTTGAAGAAGCTGCCGGCGTTGCCCAGCTCCGCCGGATTGGGGAGCTTGCCGCGGCGCGTGGCCACGACTGCCTGACGGACGTTGCGCAGGCTTTCGCCGCCCAGCTGCTTCACCATTTCGCTCAGGCTGTCGTACGAGGTGTTGTAGCGCGGCTGCCTGCTCAGGCCAAACACCACCTGCGTAATGGCGGCTTTCCCCCTGAGCTCCTGCTTAAAAATGCTGGTGCGGTAGCCAAACCTGCACTGCTCGTTGCTCAGGTAGCTCACCTCAAAGCTCTCCAAATCGACGTACTCAACGCCCTCAATGACGTCCTTTGCCTCTGCGCCGTAGGCTCCAATGTTCTGCACGGGGCATGCGCCCACCGTGCCGGGGATGAGGGAGAGGTTTTCGAGCCCGTGCCAGCCGCGCTCCACGCAGTACTCCACCAGCTCATCCCACGCTACGCCGGCCCCCACGCGCAGCCGCGCCGTTGTGCCCGCGTCGCTCTCCGGCGAAATGTTTTGCAGCAGCGGCTGCAGAATGCACCCGTCAAAGTCGGAGGTGAAGAGCAGGTTGCTGCCGCCGCCCATCACGAGCCGCGTGCCGCCAACAAAATCCTTATCGTTGCGCAGCTGCAGGACGTCCTGCGTGGAGTACGCCTTGATGAGGCAGCGGGCGTTCACCTCAAACCCAAAGGTGTTGTGGCGTTGGAGAGGGTAGGTATAAAATTTTTCTATCATTTGGTTTAAGCATCGCGCAGCGGCGCAAGTAAAAATCACCTGTTTCTTCGCCCCCACCTCCTGACGGCAACGGACGAGGGCGGGTCTACGTTTTCGTAAAAAATCCACCGGCTGTTCTCAAACCGGAGCGCGTTGTAGGCGTCGTTGGGGATGTAAGTTTCGTAGCGTCCGCGCAGCTGGGCGTACATGGGTACGAGGCTGGAGAAGATAATTTGCCCCGACTCCTCGTGGTAGCGCAGCTCCATTACCGCCTCGGCGCTGTACTCAAAAATCATGCGGTGGGTAACCTTGCCCTTTTTGACAAAAATCGGCGCGCCAAAGCTGCACCCTCCGCTGTCGCTCACGCTCAGCACGTCCACCACCTTGCGGTTGCTTACCCCGTTGCTGCCGGGCGAAATCCCTATCAGCGTGTAGGTGGGCTTGCCGGTGCGGGCGTTGCGCTTCTCCACCAGCTTGATGTATAGCGCGCCAAACCACTCGTCGGCGGTCAGCGTTTTGCTTTCCGCCAGCCGCGTTGCCGGTCGCCGGTCGCGCAGCACGTGCAGCGCGGCGCGGGCTGACGTGTCGCTGCTGCGCACGAGCGCAAAGCCAAAGTACTTTTGCCCGCCGTCGGTGGGGACGTTCCACGTGATGAGGCGCGCCAAGCCGTCCGGCGAGGCAACCCTGTAGAGGTGGGGAATGGAGTCGAAGGCGTAGAAAAAGGCCGAGTCCTCGCGCAGCACCTGCTCAAGCTGCGCGGCAAATGCGCTGTTCAGCGCCAGCTTCTGCTTGCTGTCGGCGGCTTTGGCCACCTCGCGGATGGCAATTTTGAGCGACTGCTCGCGCCGGTTAAGCTCCTGACGCGTCAGCGCGGGGAGCGGCGCGCAGAGGTGGAGGGCGAAAAAAGTGAGGCAGATATTTTTTAGCGGTGGGCTCATTTTTCCAAGCATTTATATAGAAGATTACATACTTCGCCGATTTGCGCCTCGGTGATGCTGAGCGGCGGCGCAATGCGAAAGGCCGTGCTGCAGAACAAAAACCAGTCGATGGCAAGGCCGTGGCGCAGGGCGTTGCGGAACAGCTGCTGCACGCGCTCCTCGCTGCCCAGCTCTACGGCGAGCATCAGGCCTTCGCCGCGCACCTCCTTCACCGCAGGGTGCGCCAGCATTGCCGCGGCAAAGAGCTGCTTTTTGCGCTCCACCGTTGGCAGCAGCTGCTCGTCCTCCATGACCTCCGCCGCCGCCAAGCCCGCCGCGCACGACACGGGGTGACCGCCAAAGGTGGTGATGTGCCCCAGCGCGGGGCTGGCAAGGCAGCTCATCAGCTCGGCGGAGGACACAAACGCGCCCAGCGGCATCCCGCCGCCAAAGGCTTTGCCCAGCGTCAGCACGTCGGGGACAACGCCGTAGCGCTCAAAGGCAAACATGCGCCCCGTGCGCCCCATGCCGGTTTGCACCTCGTCGAGTATGAGCAGCGCGCCCACGGCGGTGCAGCGGTCGCGCAGCTGCCGCAGGAAGTGGCGCTGCGGCGTCACCACGCCGGCCTCGCCCTGAATGGGCTCAACGATGGCGCAGGCGGTGCGCTCGGTGATTTGCGCCAGCTGCTCCTCGCGGTTGAAGTCCAGCATGCGGATGCTGGGGAGCAGCGGGAGGAAAGTTTGGCGGAACGCCTCGCTGCCCGCCACGCTCAGCGCGCCCTGCGTGCTGCCGTGGTAGGCGTTGCGAAAGCATACTATTTCGGCGCGGCGCGTGTGGCGCTTGGCGAGCTTCATGGCGCCCTCGTTGGCTTCGCTGCCGGAGCTGACAAAGTACACGCTCGAGAGGCTCTGTGGGAGCAGCGCGCACAGCTTTTGCGCCAGCAGCACCTGCGGGCTCTGGATGTACTCGCCGTACACCATCAGGTGCATGTACTGCGCCGCCTGACGCTGCACCGCCGCCACCACCCTGGGGTGCCCGTGCCCCACGTTGCTCACCGACACGCCCGACACCAAGTCAACGTAGCGCTGCCCGCTGGGGGTGTAGAGGTAAATGCCCTCCGCGCGCGCAACCTCCAGCCCCATGGGAGCGGGGGAAGTCTGCGCAACATGCCGGAGAAATAAAGTGCGTAAGGGTACGTGGGACATGAGTGAGTAGCTAATGTTTGTTA
>JAITQP010000244.1 GCA_031288885.1 Prevotellaceae bacterium
GGGCGTGGGCAAAAGCGAGGAGGAGGCCGTAATCAACGCCTTGCAGCAAATAGACGTCCGCAGCGCAACGCTGAAACGCTTTATGGAGCAAGGAAAGAAGGGAATTACGAATTGAATTAGGAATTACGAATTAGGAATTAGGAATTAGGAATTAAAAGCTGGAGATATGGCGCTGATAAAACCTTTGCGAGGCATTACGCCGATGGTGGGGAAAAATTGTTTTTTGGCTGAAACGGCGGTCATCATCGGCGA
Source organism: Prevotellaceae bacterium (assembly GCA_031288885.1). Classification (GTDB taxonomy): domain Bacteria; phylum Bacteroidota; class Bacteroidia; order Bacteroidales; family UBA932; genus JAITMY01. Next base: position 253 of record JAITQP010000244.1, read on the forward strand.
CGTGGTGATGGGCGACGATTGCAGCATCTGGTACGGCGCGGTGCTGCGCGGCGACGTGAACTCCATTGTAATAGGCAACCGCGTGAACATTCAGGACGGCGCGGTGCTGCATACGCTCTACGAGCGCTCCAAGGTGGTCATCGGCAGCGACGTGTCGGTGGGGCACAACGCCATTATACACGGCGCGGAGGTGGGGAGCAACGTGCTGGTGGGCATGGGCGCAACGCTCTTAGACAACGCCGTAATCCCCGACAACACCATAGTGGCGGCGGGCGCGCTGGTGCTCAGCAACGCACAGCTGGAGCCCTACAGCGTTTACGCGGGCGTGCCCGCAAAAAAGGTCAAAACCCTCACGCCCGAAGATGTGCAGCGCATGATTGTTAAAAATGCCGCCGGATACTTGATGTATAAGGAATGGTACTGATTTTTAATTACGAATTAGGAATTACGAATTAGGAATTAGGAATGATGTTGTTGCAACGATTATTGTCCCCGTATTACAGCGAAGCGTGTTCATCCGGCAATGCGGATTTTATGACTTTGTATGAAAATAATGCTATCTCAACTATAAATCACAAACAAATCACAAACAAACATCAAAAATTTAATGCAATGAAGAGAATTTTTACAATCGTTCTTTTTGCGCTCAGCGCAACGCTTGCCGGCGCGCAGGCAAAGTACATTTTTTTGTTCATTGGCGACGGTATGGGATTTGGCGCCGTAACGCTTACGGAGGATTACCTGTCTGCCCTGAACAACGCTAACCAAACCGGCTCGGGAGCGCTGGCGTTCTCCACCTTCCCCGTGTCGGGGTTTTGCACCACCTACTCGGCCTCCAGCTGGGTTACCTGCTCGGCGGCTTCCGGCACGGCGCTGGCCTGCGGCAGCAAAACCCGCAACGGGCGTATCGGGATGAACGAGGATGCTACGCAAAGCTTCACCAGCATTGCCTACCGGCTCAAGGAAAATGGCTACAAGGTGGGCATAACCACCAGCGTGAGCATAGACCACGCTACGCCCTCCGCATTTTACGCGCACCAGCCCTCGCGCAACATGTACTACGAAATTGCGCAGGATTTGGCAAAAAGCAGCTTCGACTTCTTCTCGGGGGCGGGGCTCGTGAGCCCTACGGGGAAGGACAAGCAGCAGGAGAGCGTTTTTGGGCTGATAGCGCAAAGCGGCTATACGGTGGTGCGCAGCCTGTCCGACGGCAAGTCGTCCGCCGCGCCAAAGCTGCTGCTGCTACAGCCCGAAAGCAAGCCGCAAACGGCGTACCCCTACGTAATTGACAAGTCCGACGACGACTACACGCTGGCCAACACAACCAGCCTTGCCGTAGAAAAGCTGCACAACAGCAAAGGATTTTTCCTCTTGGTGGAGGGCGGAAAGGTGGACTGGGCTTCGCACGACAACGACGCCGGAACGATGGTGCGCGAGGTGACAGACCTGTCGGATGCGGTGAAGGTTGCGCTCGACTTCTACCGCAAGTACCCCAAGCAAACGCTTATTATCATCACGGCTGACCACGAAACGGGCGGCTTGGGCGTTGGCAGCAGCGAAAATAACAGCACGAGCGTTGCGGGGCTGGCTAACCAAAAAGCGTCGGTGGACAAGCTGGCGCGGCGGCTGGGCGAGGCCGGCATTTCGTACGGCGCGCTCAAGGCGTGGCTCACGGAGAACATGGGCGTTGCCGTTAGCTACGACGATGAGGTGATGCTACGCAATCTATTTGCCCAAAACGCCACGCCCAAGCCCACGAGCGACGATACGCCCTGCACGCTGAAGAATACGGGGGCCATGGGGAAAGCCATCATGCGAGTGGTGAGCGCCAAGAAAGGCGGCAGCTACAGCACCTTTGAGCACACCGGAACAATGGTGCCCGTGTACGCCATTGGCGAGGGCAGCGCGCTGTTTAGCGGAAAGATAGATAACACCGATATCCCCAAGAAAATAGCAAAAGCGGCTAAGATTGAGTGGAAGTGATGAGCTTCATCACCCACGCCATTTGCTCCTCAACGCTCATGCAGCTGTTGTCCAGCAGCACGGCGTCATTGGCTTTGCGCAGCGGGCTCACCGCGCGGTTTTCGTCTATGGCGTCGCGCTGCCGGATGTTGCTTTCCACCTCCTGCAAGGAGGTTTCCACCCCCTTTGCGCGCAGCTCCCGATAGCGCCGCTGCGCGCGAACTTCGGGCGACGCCGTCATAAAGATTTTTAGCTCGGCGTGCGGAAAAACGACCGTCCCAATGTCGCGCCCGTCCATCACCACCGCCCTGCGCTGCCCCATGGCGCGCTGCTGCGCCACCAGATGCTCGCGCACCGGCGCAAGCTCGCTCACGCGGCTCACGCTGTCCGATACGCCCGCCAAGCGAATTTCTTCGCTCACGTCCTCTCCGTTCAAAAAAACGCTGTTCCCTCCGCTTTGCGCGCTGCGCAGCAGCCTGATGCTGATGCTCGGGAGCGCCGCCGTCAGCCCCTTCTCGTCCACGCTGCCGTCGGCGCGTATCAGCTGGTGGCGCAGGGCGTATAGCGTAACGGCGCGGTACATAGCGCCGGTGTCAATAAAGGTGTAGCCCAGCTTTTCCGCTATGGCTTTGGCAAACGTGCTCTTGCCGCACGACGAGTAGCCGTCAATGGCGATGATAATATCTTTCATAAATATCAAGCTTGTGATTTTTTAAAATCCCTTCAGCACAACCCCAAAGTGGTTTGTTGCGCCTCCAACGTGGTAGATTGCCCGCGCGTAGCTTATCTCAACATACTTCAGGAGTATGCCCACTCCAAAAGAAAATCCTGCTCCGCTCCGGCTCTCCGCCACGGAGAGCTCGTTGCTGCGCCGGAAGTTGTAGCCGCCCATGACGTAGAAGTACTTAGACGGCGCCACCTCTACCCCCAGCGACAGGTGGCTCAGGAGCTCCCTCCCAATTTTGGTCATTGTGCTTGCGCCCTGCCGGCTTGCGTTGAGCGTGTTGTCCTCCTCCTGCGCGTTGGCGTATACGCTAAAGGATTGCAAATCGTTGAGCGAAGCGGAAAATCCCAAGGGCGCCCTCTCGAGCTTCTTCGCAACGCCCAGCTGGATTTCAAACGGCAGGCTTTCGCGGTTGTCCTCCCGATAGGGCTTGAGCTGCACGCCGAGGCTTTTGAACGATAGCGTTGCGTTCAGCAGCCCGTCGGCGCTGCGGTAGCGCGCGCCAAGGCCCACCGTCAGGCCGTAGGAGCTGTAGCGCTCCAGCTGCGAAGCCACGGCGCTGAGGGTTACGCCAACGCTGAGAAAGCTGAGCACGCTGCGCGAGTAGTGCAGCCCCACGGCAAGCTCGTTGGCGCTGAAGCGTCCGGCCTCCTCGCCCGCTTCGTCCCAAGCGTCAAACGAGCCGTAGCTGAGGTTCACGATGCTGGCGCCCAGCGTCCCCGCGCTGCCCGCGCGCCACGCGCCGGCGAGGCTGCTGTGCGAAATGCCGGCGAGGTAGGCGAGGTAGGTCAGGGCGTAGGTGTTGCGCATGCTGCTGTCGAGCAGCGCAGGGTTTTGCGGCGCCATGCCAACGTCGTTGTAGAGCGGCGCGAGGCACGCCCCCGCCAGCGCCGCCGATTTGGGCGACGAGGCAATCTTGAGAAAGTTATAGGTGCTTTCGCCCCCTATCTGAGCCAAGAGCGGGTGGGCTGCCGACGCGAGCAAAAGGAATATTACGCCTGCTTTCTTGAGCATCTAATCAGGATTTAAAGCCGGTTGAAGTTGAAACGTGGGGCAAATGTACAACTTTTTTGCGGATTTTGCTTGAGGCGGGGTTGACCCACCCCTACACGCTATCGGTGGGAGCTACCGTGCCGCCTTGCGCGTCGAAGCTAAAGGCGGCTAATCCTCCTGTATTGTCTTAAATTCTTTCCATTCATTAGCGCGTTTGTACGCCGCCACCGCGCTTGCAGGTACACGCAGCGTGCAGGTGTTTTTGTTGACGCCGATAAAAATCTTGCTACTGATGCTCTGCGGCGTAAGGCTAAGGTTGGTAACGGAGGTCAAGCCGCTGCAATCGCGAAATGCAGAGGTGCCGATAGCGGTAACCGACGCGGGAATGGTCACGGAGGTCAAGCCGCTGCAAGAGGCAAAAACAAAGTTGCCGATAGCGGTAACCGACGCGGGAATGGTCACGGTGGTCAAGCCGCTGCAAGAGGAAAAAGCCCACTCGCCGATAGCGGTTACCGACGCGGGAATGGTTACGGAGGTCAAGCCACGGCAACAGTAAAAAGCCCCGTTGCCGATAGCGGTTACCGACGCGGGAATGGTATAGGAGCCGGACTTGCCTGCGGGGTAGCTAATCAGCGCTGTTTTACTCTTATTGAACAACACGCCATTTTCGGAGACGTATGCCGTGTTGTCAGCGTCAACGTTGATGGAGGTCAAGC
>JAITQP010000245.1 GCA_031288885.1 Prevotellaceae bacterium
AAAAAGAATGACCCGCTTGCAGATCTTACGGTATGCAAACGGGTACTGTTATCTTTAACCGGAAAAAAACCACAGGTTGTCGGCATGTACTACGTCGTAATAAGCTATACAAACGGAACACGAGAAACTTTAAAAAGAATTGTAAAGTGATATTGCAATAATTATGTATATTTGCAAACTTGTAAAAAACAAACTTGTAAAAAACAAAATATATAGAAGACACAATTACTAATAACTATTGCAGCACCTGCACCACCGAAGACTACTACCGGAGCGCACCAACAAGAGCGCTGAGTTGCTTAGCAGCGTAAATCTGGACGCAATAGATACTATAAAAACGGTATTGATACATTTTGTATAGCTGCAAAATGTCAACCCTATATTGACGAAAATCCTGATGCTTGGGAAGATGCAACGTGGCCATTTATTGTCGATGTTGCTACATATGGATATGAATATAAAGGGCCAATGTATGATGATGGAACATATTGGGTAATGGATGTATACGGGTGGGTAAAAGACAACGAAGGAGCATTGAGTGATACTATTCACATAACAGGATTAGGGCATATTGAATAAATACAGCAGACATGACATGGGAGAGCTAACATTAGAAGCTGTAAACGCTCAGCTTAATGAGGAGTTGGATAAATTCAAATCTGGGGCATTGAGGCCAAGTGAAGTGCTACATTTGGGTATGCCCTTAAAAATCTTGCAGGCGACGGGGCTGAAACAGGGTGAAATGACAGTTACGCAAACAACGCTCAAAAACCATTTGAGCCGTCACAACCTTACGACCGAAGACTTGAAAGAACTTGCAAAGGCAATTCAAATACCATTGCTTGTATATAGGTGGGGGAAAAATTATCCAGCTACAACCATTGTAACCGAAATGACAGCTGCGGACGGCAGAAAAATCACCGTAGGCATACGCCTTGAAAACAAAGGAAACGACTTGACGGTAAACGAAATTGCCACCATTCACGGAAAAATTGGCAGCCATTTATTAGAAGATTGGAAAAAATCAACTCCAGAATGGCTACAGGAAAACATTAGGTGGGTAGAAAAACAAAAAGTTTTGGATTGGTTAGGTATGGCTCCACCAGAGGGAGCAACGCTAACCGACCCAAAACTTTTAGGTATTACAAAGGTAATTCAAAACTTCCAAAATCCAAAACCTCCAAAGGGGGGGGATATAAATATGGTTAAAAAGCCATTCCATCGAAGAAATTAAACCAAATTCTTAAGAGTATAGATAGAACAGAAGCACAAATAACCACTAACAACGTAGACTTGACCGGCGGCATTTCGCAAGGTTCCTATCGACAAAGCATTACAGCAAAAGCGGAAAGCCTGCGGGTGGCAGTGGTCGAGTTGCATCACCGTCCTAACCGTTAATCACTTTTTTTTGCTATTTTTGCAGGTAAAAAATATTTCCGATGAAGTTAGCGTTAGAAAAAAGGACTAAAATAGTTGCCACCATATCCGACCACCGGTGCGATGCGGAGTTTCTAAAGGAGCTCTACGAAACAGGCATGAACGTTGTGCGCATCAACACCGCCCACCAAACGCTCGAAAGCTCAATGAAGATTGTGGAAAACGTGCGTAAAGTTTCCTCCAAAATTGGCATTCTGGTCGACACCAAGGGGCCGGAGATACGCACCACCGCTATGGCGGATGAGGCGGGATTTAGGGTTGCTGCGGGCGATGTGGTCAAAGTTTCGGGCAACCCCGCCGGCGTGTCGCGCCGCGAAATGCTGTGCGTGAGCCACGCCGAGTTTGTAGGCGACGTGCCGATGGGCGCGTCCGTGCTCATTGACGATGGCGACGTGCAGCTCAAGGTGATGGACAAAAAACCGGACTTCCTGCTGTGCGAAGTCCAAAACGACGGCGTCATCAAGGGGCGCAAGACCGTCAACATCCCCGGGGTGGAGCTGCACCTGCCCTCGCTCAGCCGCCGCGACGTGGAGTACATCCGCTGGGCGGTGGACAACAACATCGACTTCATTGCCCACTCCTTTGTGCGGACAAAGGACGACGTGCTGGCGGTGCAGAAAATTCTGGACGAGCGCAAAAGCCACATCAAGATTATTGCCAAAATCGAAAACCGGCAGGGCGTCGACAACATCGACGAAATTTTGGACTGCGCCTACGGCATTATGGTGGCGCGCGGCGACTTGGGCGTGGAGGTGGAGTTTGAGGAAATCCCGGGCATCCAAAAAATGCTCATAGAGAAGTGTCAGGCGTGCGGAAAGCCCGTGATTATTGCTACGCAGATGCTGCACAGCATGATTGCGCACCCGCGCCCCACCCGCGCCGAGATAACCGACGTGGCAAACGCCATCTACCAGCGCACCGACGCCGTGATGCTGAGCGGCGAAACGGCAAGCGGCGCATACCCCGTGGAGGCGGTGCGCACCATGAGCAAAATTGCCATTACGGTGGAAAAAGACTTGCAGCCCCACGAGCGCCAGCCCAACGTGGACATACGGGACAAGGTCGCCATTGTGCTCTCCAAGTTTGCCGTGCAGGCGAGCCGCGAGCTGCCCATCCGCGCCCTCGTAACCGACTCCTACACCGGACGCGTGCCGCGCTATCTGGCGGCGTTTCGCGGCAAAAATCCCATATTCGTGTTCTGCTACCGCGACCACCTCATGCGCGAGCTGTCGCTATCGTACGGGCTGTACTGCTACGCCGCCACGCCGCGCACCAGCAACGACGAGTTCCTGCGCTACGCCATCCGCTTCCTGCGCAACCGCCGCTGCATCGACAACGCCGACATGGTGGCGGTAATGGCGGGAAACTACTACTACAAGGGCGCAACGACTCACCTCGAAATCGGCATTGTGCAAAACCTGACCAGCGACCTCAATCAGGAGGACTACTATGCGTCGTAGCGTTGCCGTGCTGGCCGCGCTGGCGCTGGCGGCGGCAGGCTACGCGCAGCCCGACGCGCAGCCAACGGACGACGATATCACCTCGGAGGCGCTGCAGGCCCTGACCTACAACCGCTGCGAGGATGCGCTAAACCTGCTCGTGGACAGGGAGCGCAGCACGGACACGCTCAGCCGCGCGCACCGGCAGCTCAAGGCCGAGGCGTTTACCTGTTTGGGCTCCTACAAAACCGCCCTTGCCATCTACAGCGACCTGCTCAGGGAGGACGCCGGCAACCCGCTGTACCTCTACCGCCGCGCGCGCCTGCACGGGGCGCTGGCGCAGTGGAAAAAAGCGTACGCCGATTGCGCCCGCCTGCACCAGCTCAGGCCCAGCGACACCGCCCACTGCAAGCCCTGCGGAGAGTACGCGCTCAGCGTCCGCAAGTACCGCGAAGCCCTGTCGCTCCTGACGTGCCACCTCGCGGCGCACGGGCAGGATACGGAGGCGCGCTACGCGCTGGCCATGGCGCACCGCGGGCAGAAAAACCTCACGCAAGCCCTGCTGCTCATCAACGAATGCCTCGCCGCCAATCCGGAGGAGGGCAAGTACTACGTGGCGCGCGCCCAGCTGTACGAGCAAACGCAAACGCTCCGCTTTGCCGCCGCCGACTACCACACCTACCTCGCCAAAAACCCCGCCGACCACCGCATCTGGCTACAGTACGCGCACCTGCTGCGCAAGCTCGGGCGCAACACCGAAGCGTGCAGCGCATTTGAGCAATCCGAAAAGCACGGAAACCTCGACGCAGG
>JAITQP010000293.1 GCA_031288885.1 Prevotellaceae bacterium
GCCCCAAAAACAAATACATTCAGCGCGTCCTGCTCAACGGCAAACCCTACGACAAGTTCTACATCTCCTTTACGGACATTGAGCAGGGCGGAACGCTGGAGCTGGAAATGGGGGAATTAGGAATTAAGAATTAGGAATTAGGAATTAAGGCTGACGCTGCTGCAGCGACGCCCGCCCTTGCCGTCATTCCGAACGACGCGCGCCCTCTGCCGTCGCCGCACGCTTCGCGTCATTGCGAGACCCGAACCCATATACGGGTAAAAAAGGGAAAGGACGAAGTGCTAATACTATGTCTAAGCAATTTCGTTATTGTAAGGTGGCGCGGCTTGAAAAGCCGGATTTTCATAACCGCAGGTCAGCGACCTGCGGTAAGTCAGTGCCCCGTCTCTTCTCTGCCTGAAAGGCAGGACTGCTAAGACTTTAAGACTTAAAAGTCCTGCCTTATCAGGCAGAGAGAGGAGGAGTGGATGCTCTCTCCGCAGGTCGCTGACCTGCGGTTATGAAAATTAAGCCCTTTCAGGGCTTGTGAGAAAGGGAGAACTCTCTCCAAAAGGGGAAAGACGAAGTTTGTAATATGCTAATAATATGTCTAATGCAATTTCGTCATTGCGAGCGTAGCGAAGCAACCGGAGCGAAGCGGAGCTCGGCGTAGCCAATCCAGAAAATTCACTTCGCAATGACGCAAGACGTGAGCAACGATGGAGGCAATGCACCATTGCAGCAAAGTCACCATTAGCTATCAGTGATTATTTTATTATTATTATTGTTGTTATTTATTATTAAATATATATTATATATGCAGAATATCAGGTTATACAGTAGAAGCTACAGGATGCAGAGCGCAAGACGCGTAAACCCGCTGCGCACGCTTGCACAGCTAATAGCTAATAGCTAACAGTTAATAGCTAAATGAAAAACGTTTACTTCATAGGCATAGGCGGCATTGGGATGAGCGCGCTGGCGCGCTACTTTCTGCACCGGCAGCAACCGGTGGCGGGGTACGACCGCGTGCGCACGCCGCTCACGCAGGCGCTGGAGCGCGAGGGCGCCCTTGTGCACTACAGCGACAGCGTGGAGCTTATCCCGCCGGACTTTAGGTACGGCAGCGGCGGCGATACGCTGGTGATTTACACTCCGGCGGTGGGCAGCGACAACTGCGAGCTCGACTTTTTCCGCAAGAGCGGGATAAAAACGGTGAAGCGCTCGGAGGCGCTGGGCGTTATTGCCGCGGGGAAAAGGCTGCTGGCGGTGGCCGGAACGCACGGCAAAACAACAACCTCCACCCTGCTGGCGCACATCATGACGGAGGCGGGCGGCGGCTGCAACGCCTTTCTGGGCGGAATATCCAAAAACTACAACGCCAACCTCCTCCTCTCCGAGAGCAGCATCATGGTGGCCGAGGCCGACGAGTACGACCGGTCGTTCCTGCGCCTCTTCCCCGAGGTGGCCGTGGTCACCTCGCTGGACGCCGACCACCTCGACGTGTACGGCAGCGTGGAGGAGCTGCAGCGCGCGTTTGCAACGTTCGTAAACCAGCTCAAGCCCAACGGCACGCTGGTGGTGAAAAAGCAGCTGACGCGCAACGGAAAGCCAACGTTCATGCAGAGCTTGGACAGGCGCATGTACACCTACGCCTTTGACGAGCAGGCCGACTTCTACGCCGCCAACGTCAAGGCGCTCAAGGGCGGGTGCTACTCGTTTGACCTCCGCATGCCCGAGCAAACGCTTTGCGGCTGCACGGTGGGGGCCGCGGGCTGGGTGAACGTGGAGAACGCCGTGGCCGCAAGCGCGGCGGCGTGGGTTGCGGGGGTGGACGTGCGGAAGCTGCCGGCGGCGCTCAAGACGTTTCGGGGCGTGCAGCGCCGCCTCGACGTGCAGCTCGAAGCGCCGGACATCACCTACATCGACGACTACGCCCACCACCCCGAGGAGCTGCGCGCGGCGATAACGTCGATACGGGGAATGTTTCCCGACAAAAAAATTACGGGCATTTTTCAGCCGCACCTCTACTCGCGCACGCGCGATTTTGCGGCGGAGTTTGCCGAAAGCCTTAGCCTGCTCGACGAGCTGATTTTGCTCGACGTGTACCCCGCGCGCGAAAAGCCCATCGACGGCGTTACCTCGGCTATCATCTTCGACAAGGTGAGCATTGCCCGCAAGGCAATGTGCTCCAAAGAAAACCTGCCGGACATGCTCAAGGGGAGAGACCTGCAGGTGCTCGTAACGCTCGGCGCAGGCGATATCGACGCAATGGTGGAAAGCATTGCGAAGCAATTAAGAGCTAAGAGCTAATAGTTAAGAATACGGCGTTGCGGAAAGGTGTTTAGGAATTATAAGGTGAAAAAAATAGCTAACATATCCCTCATTACGGCGCTGCTTATAGCGGCGGCAGCTGGCGTTGTGGCAACGCTCCTGCACGCGCGCGGGCAGGCGGACAAGGTGCTGTGCACCGCCATTCGGGTGGTCATTGCCGATAGCAGCGTAAACAGGTTTGTGCGCAAGGAGGATATCCCCGCTATTTTCCGCAGGAGCGGGATAACCTACTTTGGCAAAAAGCTAAGCGAAATCTCCACGCGGGAGATGGAAAAGGCGCTCACGGAGCGCAGCCTCATCCGGCAAGCCAACGTATACACCACCGCCGACGGCACGCTGCACGTCACCATCGTGCAGCGAAAGCCCATCGTGCGGGTCTACACCGACAACGGGCAGAGCTTCTACATCGACGACGAGGGCTTCATCATCCGCCCGTACAGCGGCTACACGTCGCACGTGCCCGTTGCGAGCGGGCGCATCACCGCGCCGTTTGGGAGCGCCTTTAGGGGGAACATGTTCGGCTTTTTTGAGGAGAAGAAAAGGGACAACGCCCTGCTCCGGCAGCTCTACGCCTTTGCGCGCTACGTGAGCAAAAGCGCCTTCTGGCAGGCGCAGGTGGAGCAGATTTACGTGACGGCGCAGGGCAGGGTGGAGCTCATACCGCGCGTTGGGGCGCACGTTATCCACCTGGGCACGTTTGATAATTTTGAGTATAAGCTGCACAAGCTCGAGGCGATGTACACAAAGGGAATGCCGCTCAAGGGCTGGAACGCCTACGAGGCGATAGACCTCTCGTTCGGAAATCAGGTGGTGTGCAGGAGAAAAGCGAATAGTTGAGAATTAATAGTTAATAGCTAAACAAAAATGGAACAAAACAATTACGTAACGGCAGTAGATATTGGTACAACTAAGATTGCTGTGGTTATAGGCAGCGTTACGCCAAGCGGGAGAATTTTGGTGGAGGAGCAGCAGTGCACCTTTTCGCGGGGCGTAAGCCGAGGCTTGGTGGTCAACGTGGAGGATACGGCAGATTCCATCAAGGACTGCCTCGACAAGCTCTACAAGAAGTGCGGCATACGCCCGAGCAGAGTTGTGGTGGGGATTGCCGGTCGCCACATATCGAGCCGGCAGAGCAGCGTAAAGAAGATACGACCCAAGCCCAAGGAGCTCATCACCGAAAGCGAGGTGAACGACCTCAAGAAAGATATGTACAAAATTGCCCTCAACTCAAGCCAGCAAATCCTGCACGTCATCCCGCAGGAGTACGTCATCGACGGGCTGCCGGTGGTAAAGGCGGTGGGCTGCCCGGGCAACCAGCTCGAGGGAAACTACTACATTGTGGTGGGCGACACCAGCGCCATCGAAAAAATTGAAATGAGCATAGCCCGCTGCGGGCTGACGATGGACGCCATCATGCTGGAGCCCATGGCCTCCGCCAACGCGGTGCTCACCGACGTCGAGAAGGAGGCCGGCACCGTGCTGCTCGACATCGGCGGCGGCACCAGCGACATGCTGATTTACTACAAAAACATCGTGCGCAGCGCCGTGGTCATCCCCAACGGGGGGCAGGTCATCACCAACGACATCCGCGCCACGTGCAAAATTTCGCTCCAAATGGCGGAGCGGATAAAGTGCGAGCACGGCGCCTGCTTCAGCGAGTGCTGCTCAAAGGACATCATCATCCCCTACTACAAAGACACGGCGGAGCGCGAGCAGGGGAACATCTCCCAAAAAATCCTTGCCGAAATCATCGACGAGCGCATGGAGTGGATCATCGACGCGGTGAACTACACCATCATGGAGAGCGGGTTTGAAAAGGAAATATCGAGCATCGTGCTCACCGGCGGCGGCTCACAGCTCGCCAACCTGCCGCAGCTCTTTAAGCTGCGCACGGGGCTCGACGTGCGCATTGGCTACCCAAGGGTGCAAATCGGCAGCAAGCCCCGACACCTTAACCCCATCATGGCCACCGGCATCGGGCTAATGATGAACGGCTACAAGGGCTCAAACAAAGCGTCCATCGGGATAGTGGATAAAATCCCATTCTTAAGGCGGTGGAAAGAGGAGCTGTCGAACATGTTCAACGAGAAGAACGACACCCACCTCTTGGCTTGACAGAAATACAGAACAATACAAAATCTTTTTTTACCATGGAAGCAGATATCGTAGATAAAATGTGGGGTGACGCCAGCAAGAACACCTCCATCATAAAGGTGATAGGCGTAGGCGGCGGCGGCGGCAACGCGGTTGACCACATGTACAGGCTCGGCATCAAGGATGTTGGCTTTGTAGTTTGCAACACCGATACGCAGGCGCTCAACAGCAGCCCCGTACCCGTAAAGGTGCAGCTGGGCAAAAAAGTTACCGAGGGGCTCGGCGCGGGCTCGGAGCCCGAGCAGGGGCGCATGGCTGCCGAGGAAAACCTGAACGAAATTGCGGAGCTGATGCGGAGCAACACCAAGATGGTTTTCATCACCGCGGGCATGGGCGGCGGCACCGGCACGGGCGCCGCGCCCGTCATCGCAAAGGTGGCAAAGGACATGGGCATACTCACGGTGGCCATTGTTACCATTCCGTTCGTCAGCATGGAGCCGCTGCGCGTAGAAACAGCCTACAGCGGCATCCGCGAGCTGCGGAAGTACGTCGACTCGCTGCTGGTGATACAGAACGAAAAGCTGCTGGAGCTCTACAGCGACCTCTTCTTCTCCGACGCGTTTGCCAAGGCCGACGAGGTGCTCTGCACCGCCGTAAAGGGCATTGCCGAAATCATTACCATATCGGCGCGCATCAACATGGACTTTGCCGACGTGCGCACCACCATGAAAGATAGCGGCGTAACGCTCATTGGCATTGGCCGCTGCTCCGGACAAAACCGCGCGGAGGAGGCCGTAAACCAAGCCATCAACTCGCCCCTGCTCAACAACAACAGCATACGCGGCGCAAAAAAGGTGCTGGTGAACATCATGATGGGCGAAAAAGAGCTAAAGGTAAGCGAAATAAAGCAGATCAACGACATTGTGCTCAACGAGGTGGGCGACAGATCGAAGCTGCACATCAAAACCGGCGTTGGAAAAAACCCCCAGCTGGGCGAAGACATCACCGTGAGCATCATTGCCACAGGCTTTGAGGTGGACGATATCGGCATCACCGACCCCGCCATTGCGCAGGCCCCTCACCGCGCCCCGCAACCGCCGCTGCACGTTGACCCGCCTACCAAATCGCCCCAGCGCCCGCAGGCAGAAAAGCCATGGGATCCCTTTGCAAAGATCGTTAGAGACGAGGAGGACGAGGAGGAAATCTGGAGCGGGCGTGGATCCGTCGGCAGCAACCCCCAGCCAAAAGAGGTAGGCGCAAGGGGGATAAAACCCCAAACCCCCATCTCAGGGAGTCACGTACCGGTACTGCTGAACAAGGACATTCCCGAAGAGGTGCTCGTGCGCCCCATTCGCTCCACCAAGAGGCGTAGCTCCAGCCATAGCGACGGCGAGGTCTCGCAGCTCTCCTTCGTTGGCGACAAGTGGGAGCAAACCTCCGTCTCCTACATCGAAGGCAAACCAGATTAATGATTAATGGTTAATGATTAATGATTAATGATTAATGATTAATGATTAATGATTAATGATTAATGGCGCGAAGCGTGCATTGTAGGGGCGGTTTTTTTTGTTAATGATTACTGGTTAATGATTAATGGCGCGAGGCGTGCATTGTAGGGGCGGGTTTCAAACCCGCCCTTTTTTGCATACCACCCGTGCCCGCCCTCTGCCCACCCGTGCCCGCCCCCTGCCGTCATTCCGACCGACGCGCGCGAGGTACGAGCGCGCGGAGCGGAGGAATCTCCTCGCAAACAGCCGTCCTTGCACGCTTCGCGCTATCGCACGCTTGCCGTCATTGCGAACGTAACGAAGCAATCCAGCGCCGCTCGGAATGGCGCGACGCGTGCACACGGGACGGCGGTTTGCGGGGAGGTTCCTCGCTACGCTCGGAATGACGGCGCGGGGGGGGAGGGGAAAGGGACGCGACGCGTGCACACGGGACGGCGGTTTGCGGGGAGCTTCCTCGCTTCGCTCGGTATGACGGTGGGCGCGGGGGGGGGGGAAAATGGCCGGGAAGCGGGCGGG
>JAITQP010000298.1 GCA_031288885.1 Prevotellaceae bacterium
CAAGCTTATTGGTGCAGGGCGTTTTGCCTTGCACCAATTTGTGTTTTTAAATTTTTCAGTAGCAGCCTAAACCGGCGGCAACCCCAAACAAAGGCTTATCCCGAATGCCGGTTATAAAAAAATTATCAATATCTAACTGATTCAGGGCGCTTTGCTTTACGTTAGCTTGAAATTTTAGATTTTTTCACGCTCAAAATTGATAAATATTGAGCATTTTATGCTATCTTAACCGCCCCAAAATGACAAGCTTCCCGCCATAAGCCGGCTACGGAAGCTGCCTTTGGCGCATATTTTATTATATTTCAGACCTTTACCCTATAAGAATATATCGCCTTGAAAACTATTAATGGAAAAGCGGCTAAAAGAAATGGGTGGTTAGCCTTGTTCTTAATCCTCGCGTCTGTTTCAGCGAGCGTTATTGCCTACTGCAGCCAAGAGGAGGTTGTGCGGGAGCCTGTGCCGGATGACGTGAGGGAAACGGGCGACGTGAGGCTGGCGTACGCCGCGCGCGCACCGCAGGGCGGGACAACTTTCGCTTACTCCCAGTCCACCTGCCCGCTCACCTCGAGCTTCTCCAGCGCCTTTGCCATCCCCACGGAGTCTTCCGAAACAATGAGCAGCCTGTCGTGCGCCTCAAGCGTGGTGGCGCCGTAGGGCGTAATGTACTTGTTGCCGCGAATGATAAGCGAAATGGCAACCTTTGGCGGCAACCCCAGCTCCACCAAGGGAATTCCGAGCACCTTGGAGGTGCTTGGCAGGGTAACCTGCACAAACTTCGACTTCACATCCTCCCTGTCGGTCAGGTCAATGTCTATTGAGATTTGCCGCTGCTGCTTGAAGGGCTGCGATACGCCAAAGAGCTTTGCCGCCCGCGATAGCGTGGTGCCCTGTATCAGCACCGACGTTGCCGAGATAAGAAACACCACGTTGAATATGGTGTCGGCTTTATCCAGCCCCGCCACCAGCGGGTAGGTGGCAAACACAATGGGGACGGCGCCCTTAAGCCCTACCCACGAAACAAAGAGCTGCCGGTTGAAGGGGATTTTGAGCGGAAGCAGCGACAGAAAAACGCTCAGGGGGCGCGCCACAACCATCAGGAAGGCCGAGATGACCAGCCCAACGCCAATAACCGGCACGATGTGGCTGGGGTACACCAGCAGGCCAAGCACGATAAATATGGCGATTTGCATAATCCACGCCAGCCCGTCGAAAATTTTGGCAATGGTTTTCCGGTGTATCAGCTTTTGGTTGCCGAGGTAGAGCGCGCTCGTGTACACCGCCAAAAATCCGTTTCCGTACAGCAGGTTGGTGGCGGAGTAGGTAAAAAACATGAGCGCGGTGACCAGCACGGCGTACAGCGCGTCGTACTCCAGCCGGATGCGGTTGATGATGCGCTTGCCAACCCACCCCAAGCCCAAGCCCATCAGCACGCCTACCACCATCTGCACGCCAATCATGGGAATGTTTGACCAGATGCTTTCCTCCGGATTTTGCGCCATGCTCAAAAAGGTAATGGTGAGGAGGTAGGCCATGGGGTCGTTGCTTCCGCTCTCGAACTCCAGCATGGGGCGGAGGTTGCCCCGCAGCCCAAGGTTGCGCGAGCGCATTACGGCAAACACGGCGGCGGCGTCCGTAGAGGAAACGATGGAGCCCAGCAGCAGCCCCTCAACCAGCGAAAAGCCCGGCATGAGGCACCACACAAATATGCCGAGAATAATGGCGGTAAAGAGCACCCCAAAAAACGAAAGCATGGCTCCGGACTTGATGGCGGGGCGTATTTCGCTAAAGCTGGTTTCAAAGCCGCCAAAGAAGAGGATGAAGTTGAGCGCAACAATGCCGATAAACTGCGCCGCCTGCGGGCTGTCAAACTCAACGCCTACGCCCTCGCTGCCCGCTATCATCCCAATGACCATGAAGAAGAGCAGCGTGGGCACGCCTACGCGAAAAGAGGCCTTGCTTGCAATAACGCTTGCAAACAAAAGAATGGCTATCATTAGCAGCAGGCTATCGGAGAATACAAATTCCAGCATCTTTTAGCGCATTAAAAGTATTAGCAATGCTATTTGGCGTAGCTCACCGCGCGAGTTTCGCGAATGACCGTAATTTTCACCTGCCCCGGGTAGGTCATTTCGTGCTGTATGCGCTTGGCCACCTCTACAGATATTTTTTCCGCCTCTTGGTCGCTCACCTTTTCGCTGCCTACTATCACGCGCAGCTCCCGCCCCGCCTGTATGGCGTAGGTTTTCACCACGCCCGGGTAGGAGAGCGCAAGGTCTTCCATATTTTTGAGGCGCTTGATGTAGGAGTCCACCACCTCGCGTCGCGCGCCCGGGCGCGCGCCGGAAATAGCGTCGCACACCTGCACCACGGGCGCAATGATGGAGGTCATCTCCACCTCCTCGTGGTGCGCGCCAATGGCGTTGCAGATTTCCGGTTTTTCTTTGTACTTTTCGGCAAGGCTCATGCCCAGAAGGGCGTGTGGCTGCTCCGGATCTTCCGTCGAAACTTTCCCGATGTCGTGCAGGAGTCCGGCTCGGCGCGCCAGCTTGGCGTTCAGCCCCAGCTCCGACGCCATAATGCCGCAGAGGTTGGCCACCTCGCGCGAGTGCTGGAGCAGGTTTTGCCCGTACGAGGAGCGGTAGCGCATGCTGCCAACGAGCTTTATCAGCTCGGGGTGCAGGCCGTGTATCCCCATGTCGATGGCGGTGCGCTTGCCGATTTCAATCACCTCCTCGTCCACCTGCTTGGCGACCTTTGCCACCACCTCCTCAATGCGGGCGGGGTGGATGCGCCCGTCAATCACGAGCTGGTGGAGGGCGAGGCGGGCAATTTCGCGGCGCACGGGGTCAAACCCCGAGATGAGGATGGCCTCCGGCGTATCGTCCACCACAATTTCCATGCCGGTGGCGGCCTCGAGGGCGCGGATGTTGCGCCCCTCGCGGCCAATGATGCGCCCCTTTACCTCGTCGCTGTCGATGTGGAATACGGTTACGGCGTTTTCGCCTGCCACCTCCGTGGCCACGCGCTGGATGGTTTGCAGCACAATTCGCTTGGCCTCCTTGCCGGCGGTCATCTTGGCCTCGTCTACCATTTCGTTGATGTAGGACAGGGCTTGGGTTTTTGCCTCGGTCTTCATGTTTTCCATGAGGAGGTTTTTGGCCTCTGTGGCGGACATGCTCGCTATGGTCTCCAGCTTTTCGATGTGCTGGCGGCGCGTTTTGTCCATTTCCTCCATGCGCATTTTCACGGCTTCCATTTGCTGGGTAAGGTTTTCGCGCTGCAGCTCCAAGTCGGTCTTCCTGCGCGACACCTCCTCCATGCGCTGGTTGAGCGTTGCCTCCTTTTGCTGAATCCGGTTTTCGGCTTGCGCTACTTTGTTGTTGCGCTCGTTAATCACGCGCTCATGCTCCAGCTTCAGCTCCTGAAATCGCTCCTTAGCGTGTAGCATTTTCTCCTTTTTTATCAGCTCCGCTTCGGCTTCAGCATCTCGCACAATCCTCCTGCGCTTTCTTTTTGTCAGAGCGTTCATGATAAAAAACGACAGCAAACCTCCAATAACAAATGCTGTAGCAAATGTCATCAAAGCGGGTAGTGTAGTCATAATTTATAAAGTTAGTGTAGTGGTAATTATCTATCATTGAATAACGCGAATTTTCTGACAAAAAAAAGCACAAGCCTTCAATAAGGTTTGACGAAAACCCAAATTTATATAATTAGGAGCTACCGGCTAATGTCGAACGTCCACCGCGCCGCGAGGGCGACCGCAAAGGGTTGAGGCCTGCTCTAAACCAGCCGAGTTGGTGGCTCCAATGGCAATAATGTTGGTTTTCGCAAAGTAAATTGAAAACTTGTGCGGAGTAATATGAATTACCTATGCAAAGAACGTTTGTAGCGTATCGGCTTATTTTTCGGTTACGTAGTCAAGGTACTCGGAGAGCTTCTTGTCCAAGTCTTGCAATCCGTTGATAGCGTTGGGTAAAGACAGATTTTGCTCGTTTTCGACCACCTTCATGGCAAAGTACATGCTTGCCATGGCAAGCCAATCTTGCATGTCGTTGCTTTCGCTGTGGCTTTGCTTATAGCTCAACACTTTTTCGTTTATCAGCTTCACCGCTCGGCGCACTTTTTCTTCGTCTTCGCGCTCTATTTTGAGCGGATAGTAACGCTCGGCAATGCTAACCCGTATTGATAACTTTTCCATTGCAAAATACTGCTTTTTCACTTCGTTAACAGCGTGATACACTTATCAATGTCCCGCACAATTTTGCTGATTTTTTCTTTGGCTTCTTCCGAATTGCCGTCAGCCGCCGTAAATGCTTGAGTAATCAGCAACCTCTTATTTTTCTCCTCCAGCTCCGCCAACTTTGACTCCTGCTCCAGACAACGACCCTTTAGCGCTTGGTTGTCCTGCTGCAGCTTGTCGTATTCAACGCGAGTCTTTTCGCATAGCGACACCAGCTGTTCAAACCTATCGTTCAGGCGGCGCAAAACATCATTTACTTCTGCACTCATTGGGTTGAATTGTTTTTTGACGAATTTTGAAGTTTACCCAACAAAGGTAGCAAATCTTACGATAATTTCAACTATTGCTTCATCTTCTTTTCACAAAAACAATATTAACTTGAAGAATAGCACCGAATAAAAGTGTACTTTTGTGAAAAAAATATGCCCGCTGCATTTGCTATCGGCGCCTATTTTGTATAATATAACACTATGAGCATCATCCAAACCGTTATCCGGTATCGTTTTTCCGCGTGGACGGCGGCGGCGGCGCCCGCCCTCCTTACGCTTTGTCAGGCTGCCGCGGCGCAGCATGTAGCCTACGCGCCGCCCATGAAGAACACCATGTCGCTGTCCGCCAACTTTGGCGAGGTGCGCCCCAACCACCTGCACTCCGGCGTAGATTTTCGGGTGGGCGGCGTGGAGGGCGAGCCGGTGTACGCCGTGGCGAGCGGCTACGTGGCGCGCATCGTTATCCGCCACGACGGCTACGGAAACGCGCTGTACGTGGCGCACCCCAACGGAACCACCTCGGTGTACGGGCACCTGCAGCGATTTGCCCCGCCAATTGCCGCGTGGGCGCGCGAGCAGCAGTACGCAAACCGCTCGTTCTTTCTCGACGTGGAGCTCGCCCCATCGAACTTTCCGCTCGGGCAGGGCGCGCTAATAGGCTTTGCGGGCAACAGCGGCAGCTCCTCCGGCCCGCACCTGCACTTTGAAATCAGAGACCGCAGGCAGCAGCCTTTAAACATTATGCAGCGGGGCTTCTACAAGCTGCCCGACGCAAGACCGCCGGCCATCCGCCGCCTGTTCGTTTACGGCTTTGACACGATACAGGGCGCGGCGCTCCCCAAAAACACCGGCATCCTCCACGTGGCGCAAAGCAAAAGCACGCTCAGGCTGACCGCAGGCGACACCGTTACCGTTGACGGCGCGTGCTTCTTTGGGCTGGACATGCTCGACAAGATGAACGGCTCCGAGCGCGCCTTCAGCGTGAGCCGCTGCGCGCTGCACCTCAACGACAGCCTCATTTTTTCCTACACCTTGGACGCTTTCAGCTTCGACGAAACGCGCTACTGCAACGCCATGATTGACTTTGCGCGAAGGCAGCGCTACAACGAAAAAATCATCAGGCTGTACGTGGCGGCGGGCAACCGCCTGAGCATTTTCCGGCAGGTGAAGCAGCAGGGCGTGGTGAGGCTTGCCGTTGGCGAAAAAGCCAAAATTACCATCGCGCTCACGGACGACGCGGGCAACAGCTCAAGGCTGGCGTTCTGGGTAAAGCCGGCGGCGGAGGTAGGCAAAAAGCAGCCGGCGGCAGGCGCGCAAAAAATCATGCTCTGGAACCGTAGCAACGACTACGAGGCCAACGGCTTTAAGGTGCACATCCCCACCGGCGCGCTCTACGAGGCGACCGCCTTTGAGGTGCAAACCACCAAGCCGCAGCACGGCAGCGCCTCGCCCATCTTCCGCGTGCGGCAGCCCGCAACGCCGCCGCACGTTGCCGTGCGCGTTGGCGTTAAGGCAAGCGTGCCGGAGCGCCTGCGGGAAAAGGCGCTGGTGGTCTGCGTGGACAAGGACGGGGACAAAACCGCGCTCGCCACGGGCTTTCAGCCGCCCTACTTTGTGGCCAACAGCCGCAAATGGGGCTCCTTTTACGTGGAGATTGACACCATTCCCCCCAAAATCGTCCCCGCCAACTTTGCCGACGGCGCGCGCCTAAGCAGCGCGCAGCGCTACATTTCGCTTACGGTAAAGGACAACATTAGCGAGCTGCAGTCCTACGCCGGCTACGTGGACGACAGCTGGGCGCTGTTTGAGTACGACGAAAAGAGCAACCTCATGCGCTACGCCATCGACAGCGCGCGCGTAAAAACCGGCGCATGGCACAGCATTATTTTCGTTGCCACCGATATGGCGGGCAACAAAGG
>JAITQP010000302.1 GCA_031288885.1 Prevotellaceae bacterium
CCGACAATATTCTCCCGTGCCCACCTGCGGGCTTCGTCAAAATTTTTGAAGCTGTGCTTTGGAGCATCTATGGGCGTCGTTCCTTCAAGCATTTGCGCTACGGTTAAGGGTTGTTCTGAGGCTGCAAAGGTAGCTGTTTCTTTTGGATTATCTCTTTCTCCGCTCCGGTTCTCGCTCTGCTCGCAGTAACGCGAAGCGGTGATAAACCACATTAAAATGGGTCACGTCCGGTTCAAACCCACCTTGTGTGCATTACGTCGTGGGTGTTAGCAGGTTTGCCCTCGCCAACCCGTTCATTTTCCCGTCTTATTTTCCGCTAAAAAAAAAAATTTTCCGAAAAAAATTTGTATATTCAAATTGTTTTACTACCTTTGTAGCGAAATCAAAATTGTATTTATTACAAATTTGCAATGGAAACTCAAAGTGAGGTCATAAAAAGGTTAGAGCGGTTTGGCGTGAAGCCATCGCTACAGCGTATAGCCATTATGGGCTACCTGATGGATAACCTTGTCCATCCAACGGTCGATACCGTGTTCAACGGGTTGTCGTCCTCCATTCCCACGCTGTCCAAAACAACCGTGTACAACACCTTGAAGCTGCTTGCCCGACAAGGCGCCGCCCTCGAGCTGAGCATTGACGATAAAAATGTGCGCTACGACGCCAACATTTTTCTCCATGCCCACTTCCGGTGCAAGCATTGCGGCAGCGTATACGACGTGCCTGTGGGCAGCTGCGAGGCGCTTACCGTAACATCCATAGGCGATTTTATGGTGGCCGAGCGCCACCTGTACTACAAAGGCTACTGCGGCAAGTGCAAAGCAGAGGTAGCGGCAAGGGCGGCAACAGCGGCGGCGGACGCCTAAGCCCGCTGCAAACGTAAAAACGAGCATGTTCGTTTACAATGTAACACAATCTGGATGGGCGCTGACATGCCGGCGACGTCCGACACAATAATTATAATTTTTTTTTTACGCTATGAAAAAGAAATGGATTTGTACCGTGTGCGGTTATGTACACGAAGGGGACGAAGCTCCCGCAGTTTGTCCGCAATGCAAGCAGCCAAAGGAGAAGTTTAAAGAGCTGGTGGAGACGGAAGGCGCGCTGAAGTTTGTTGATGAGCACGTGATTGGCGTTGCCAAGGGGGTTGACCCCGTTGTGCTGGAGGGGTTGAAGGCGCACTTTATGGGCGAATCTACGGAGGTTGGCATGTACCTTGCCATGAGCCGTCAGGCAGACCGCGAAGGCTACCCCGAGGTGGCGGATGCTTTCAAGCGCTACGCTTGGGAGGAGGCAGAGCACGCCTCCAAGTTTGCCGAGCTGCTGGGCGAAGTGGTTTGGGACACCAAAACCAACCTCAAAAAGCGCATGGAGGCAGAAGTTGGCGCGTGCGAGGACAAGAAGCGCATTGCTACGCTGGCTAAGCAGCTCAATCTGGACGCTATTCACGACACCGTGCACGAAATGTGCAAGGACGAAGCGCGCCACGGAAAGGGCTTTGAGGGGTTATATAACCGCTACTTTAAGAAGTAACCACGCTGGAATGGCGAAAATAAATGGGAAAAGAGGCTACCCGCGGGTGGCCTCTTTTTTTATTTACCCGCGCCAGCGTCGTCAAATTTACCGGTGAAATTCTATGTACTGCGGAACGGTAGGCCTGTAGTTTTCGTCGTCCCAGAGGGGGCTTGTAATCATCAGGTCTGCGCTGTAGCGGTTGCAGGCAATGGGGATGTTGTGTATCCTGCACTGGCGGAGCAGCATCATGATATCCGCCTCGTGGGGCTGGGCGTTCAGGTCGTCTATCAGGAAAACGGCCAAGTCAACCTCCTTGCGCACCACCATTGCGGCAATCTCCGCATCTCCGCCCAAGGGGCCGGAGTTCATTCGGGTGATGACGGCGGTTATGCCCTTTTCTGCGTAGGCGCCCTGTATCAGCTTTCCGGTGGTGCCGGTGCATACAAGGTGGTGCTTTGAAAGAAAATCTGCGTTGAACACAGCCCACTCCACCATATCAGCCTTGCGGCGGTCGTGCGCTACCAGCGCGATGGTAAGACATTTTTTCATGCGTTAAAAAGAATTTGTAAGTTTATCGACGTCAAATTTACGGGAATATTTTCTATTGTACAAATTTTACGCTGTGGGCGTCAAAAGTTGCAGCAGGTCGCTCCCGATGCGCTCCTCGCGCCGCACCGCTCCGCCAACGCGGGGGGCTGCAACGCCTTGCAGCAGCTTGCGGGGCGACGTGAAAATTCTTGCCTCATCCCACAAACCGGCGGCAATAAAGCGCTGTAGCAGCTTTGCGCCGCCCTCCACCATCAGCGATTGTATGCTGCGCTGGTAGAGCTCCGGCATCCAGCGGCTGATGCTGCCGGAGGCGAGCGAAAGGGTAGGGGCTTCGTTGCTGAAGAGGTTGAGCGTGCGCGGCAGCTGGCTGTTTTCGTCGTACACCACGCGGGTGGGGTTTTGCCCGCACCACAGGCGCGCTGTGAGCCTTGGGTTGTCCATCAGGGCCGTGTTTGCGCCTACCATGATGGCCTGCTCCTCGGTGCGCCACTTGTGGCTTAGGCGGTGCGCCGGCGCGCCGCTGATTTTCTCCGGCGGCTCGCTCGCGGTGCGGCAAGCGTCCATAAAGCCGTCGGCGGATTGCGCCCACTTCAGGATGATGTAGGGGCGTTTTTTTTCGTAGAACGTAAAAAATCGTCGGTTCTGCTCGCGCGCCTGCCGCTCCAGCACGCCCACCGTAACCTCCACGCCGGCTTCGCGCAGGCGCTGTATGCCCGAGCCGTTCACCTTTGGGAAGGGGTCGGCGGTGGCGACCACTACGCGCGGAATTTTTGAGGCGATGATGAGCTCCGTGCAGGGCGGCGTTTTCCCAACGTGGCAGCATGGCTCCAAGCTCACGTAGAGCGTGCAGTCGGGCAGCAAATCTTTACGCCTCACCTTGCCGATAGCCTCCACCTCGGCGTGCGGCAGCCCGTATCCGCGGTGGTAGCCCTCGGAGAGCACGCTGCTGCCGTAGGCCAGCACCGCGCCCACCATCGGGTTGGGGGCTACCCGACCCAAGCCGTTGCGGGCAATAGCGAGGCAGCGCTGCATGTATTTTTCGTGCGTTGACATATTTTGTATCTTTGTGCGCTAACTATTGCTGCAAAGTTAATGCAAAATTCAACGCACACCATCAAGTATCTCCTCGATTACGTCCGGCAAAGCCTCGCAGACCTTTACCCTGCTCGGGAAGCGCAGGCAATTTGCCATCTTTTGTTTGAAAATATTTTGGGCGTTGCGCCGGCAACGCTGTACATTTTGCTGGAAAACGCTGTTGACGCCGCGCACGAGCAGCGGATAAGAGACGCCGCGGCGCAGCTTCGGCAGGGGCGACCCATTCAGCAGGTGCTGGGGCGCGCCGAGTTCTGCGGGTTGACGTTTTTGGTAAACGAGCACGTGCTCATCCCGCGTCCGGAAACGGAGGAGTTGGTGGAGTGGGCGCTTAGGAGCGCCGACGCCCGCGCCGCGCTGCGCGTGCTGGACGTTGGCACGGGCAGCGGCTGCATTGCCGTTGCGCTTGCCGGCAAGCTGCCGCGCGCCGCCGTAGATGCGTGGGACGTTTCGGAGGATGCGCTAAGCGTAGCCCGAAAAAATGCAGCCCTCAACGGGGTGCAAGTTCACTTTGAAAAGAGGGATATCTTGTGCGAGGCTACAAAATCCGGCGCTCAGCGCTACGATTTGGTGGTGAGCAACCCGCCGTACGTTTGCGAAAGCGAAAAGAGGCAAATGCACCGCAACGTGCTGCGCTACGAGCCGCACGTGGCCTTGTTTGTGGACGACAAAAACCCGCTAATATTTTACTCCGCCATTGCGGAGCTTGCGCAAAAAGCCCTGCGCGAAAACGGCGAAGCTTTTGTGGAGGTAAACGAGAAGCTGGGGCAAGAGGTTGCGGATGTTTTCACCCGCCACGGCTTTTTGTCCGTTGAGCTGCGCAGGGATGTAAACGGTAAACCAAGAATGATTAGAGCCAAGCGATGAAAACACCCGCCCACAAAGCTGTTGACGCTAAGGAGGCGTTGCTGCGCCTGCAGCGCCTGTGCGCCATGCAGGAGAAGTGCCTCACGGACGTGCGAAAAAAGATGCGCTCATGGGGCTTAAGCGAGGCGGAGGCGGAGGACGTGGAGCGGCGGCTGCTCTCCGAAAAGTTTGTTGACGAAGCCCGCTACGCTGCGGCTTTTGCCCGAGAGAAGGCAAGATTTTCGCGCTGGGGCGTGCACAAAATACGGGCGGCGCTGCACGCAAAGAAAATCGGCAGCGATTTGGTTGAAGCCGCTCTGCGCGAAGCGGCCGCCCTTTGCCCCCAAGATGACTTTATCAAAGCGCTGCAAAAGAAAGCGCAGGCCACGCGGGCTACCTCGCCTCAGGACATGTTTGCCAAGTTGGTGCGCTTTGGGGTTTCGCGCGGCTACGAATACGAAGACGTGGTGAAAGCAGCAAGTGAGATTGTGGAAGGAATTAGGAATTAGGAATTAAGAATTAGGAATTAGGCTGACGCAACGCTGTTTTCGCCCCCCTTGCCCGTCATTCCGACCGACGCGCGCGAGGTACGAGCGCGCGGAGCGGAGGAATCTCCCCGCAAACAGCTGTCCCCGCACGCATCGCGTATCACACGCTTTGCGCCGTCCCTACGGGTAGGGTGTGCAAACAAGGTAAAAAAGGCATCAAAAAAACAGCTATCTTTGCGGCAATAACATGTTAAAATAAAA
>JAITQP010000303.1 GCA_031288885.1 Prevotellaceae bacterium
ACTGGACTCAAGACTGGAACAGCGATACTTTTTATTCTACATCGGGGACAACAAACCCTGTGAATACCGTTAGACCGGCAAACTCTTACCGAATAGTTCGCGGCGCTGCTTATGGCTACGGTGAAATTACCCATCGCATTGCTTTCCGTTATGGTTTCCCCTACACTTCTACTCATAAGTACTTCGGTATACGTTTGGCCTTGTCTGCACAGTAGTTTCTCCTGCCGCTATCTCCTATCCGCAAAAGGTGAGGGAGGTAAGTGCAACAAATACGCAACATTAAGGGGCTATTTAGTTAGCCCCTTTTGTTTTTCCCACCGGCAAGCAACGGTTGTTGTTTCGGGCTCGGGTTGCCAAAAAAAAGTTCCGGCGAAGCTTTAGCTTCGCCGGAACGCTCAAAAACAACAAAACTATGAAAAAAGGGCTACATCATGCCGCCCATGCCGCCCATACCCGGGTTGCCCATGGGGGCAGGGTTTTCCTCCTTTTTGTCAACCAGCACGCATTCGGTGGTTAGGAACATTCCGGCAACCGACGCGGCGTTCTCCAGCGCTACGCGGGCTACCTTGGTGGGGTCAATAACGCCTGCGGCGAGCAGGTTTTCGTACTTGTCGGTGCGCGCGTTGAAGCCAAAGTCGTTTTTGCCTTCCTTTACCTTTTGCACCACCACGCTGCCCTCCAGTCCGGCGTTCTCCACAATTTGGCGCAGCGGCTCCTCAATGGCGCGCTTCACAATTTGTATGCCGGTGGTTTCGTCCTCGTTTTCGCCCTTCAGCTTTTCGAGCGCGTCAACGGCGCGGATGTAGGCCACGCCGCCGCCCGGGATGATGCCCTCCTCTACGGCAGCGCGGGTTGCGCTGAGCGCGTCGTCCACGCGGTCTTTCTTTTCCTTCATCTCCACCTCGGTGGCGGCGCCCACGTAGAGCACCGCAACGCCGCCGGCGAGCTTGGCAAGGCGCTCTTGCAACTTTTCGCGGTCGTAGTCGCTGGTGGTAGCGTCTATCTGCTTGCGGATTTGCGCTATGCGGTTTTCGATGTTTTTCTTGTCGCCGCCGCCGTTCACGATGGTGGTGTTTTCCTTGTCGATGGACACCTTTTCCACCTTGCCCAGCAGCTCGATGCGGGCGCTGTCGAGCTTAAGGCCTTTCTCCTCCGAGATAACCGTGCCGCCGGTCAGGATGGCGATGTCCTCCAGCATTTCTTTGCGGCGGTCGCCAAACCCGGGGGCTTTTACGGCGGCTACCTTTATGGTTCCGCGCAGGCGGTTCAGCACGAGCGTTGATAGCGCTTCGCCGTCCACGTCTTCGGCAATGATGAGCAGCGCGCGCCCCTGCTGCGCTACGGGCTCCAGCACCGGCATGAGGTCTTTCATTGTCGATATTTTTTTATCGGTAATGAGCACCAGCGGGTTTTCCAGCACGGCTTCCATTTTTTCGCCGTCGGTCATGAAGTAGGCCGAGATGTAGCCGCGGTCAAACTGCATGCCTTCTACCACCTTTACCTCGGTGTCGGTGCCTTTGGCCTCCTCCACGGTGATTACGCCTTCCTTTTTCACCTTGCCCATGGCCTCGGCAATGAGCTTGCCGATGTTGCTATCGTTGTTGGACGACACGGTGGCCACCTGCTCAATTTTGGAGAGGTCGTCGCCAATGGCTTGGCTTTGCTTTTTGAGGTGCGCCACCACGGCTTCTACCGCCTTGTCGATGCCGCGCTTGAGGTCCATGGGGTTTGCGCCGGCGGTTACGTTTTTAATGCCCACGTTGATGATGGACTGCGCCAGCACGGTGGCGGTGGTGGTGCCGTCGCCGGCGTTGTCGCCGGTTTTGGAGGCGACTTCCTTGACCATTTGCGCGCCGAGGTTGGCAAAGCGGTTGTCAAGCTCTATTTCTTTTGCTACGGTAACGCCGTCTTTGGTTATCTGCGGCGCGCCGAATTTTTTTTCGATGACTACGTTGCGACCTTTTGGGCCAAGGGTTACTTTTACTGCGTTTGCCAGAGCATCTACGCCTTCCTTTACGAGGTCGCGCGCTTCGATGTTGAATTTTATTTCTTTTGCCATACTTACAATTTTTAAGTGGTTAATGATTTTTGTTTAATCAGCGTATCGCTTAAACTACCGCCAAGATATCCGATTGGCGTAAGATAAGGTAATCTTTTCCGTCCACCGAGAGCTCGGTGCCGGCGTACTTGCCGTACAGCACTTCGTCGCCTGCCTTTACCTCCATAGGCTCGTCTTTTTTACCGCTGCCTACGGCGATAACCTTGCCGCGCTGAGGTTTTTCCTTTGCCGTGTCGGGAATGTACAGACCGCTTGCGGTCTTTTCTTCTGCATCCTTGGGCTCTACGAGCACCCTGTCCTGTAATGGTTTTACTGCCATAATGTTTTTAATGTTTAAAGGTTTGAACTTATGATATTTGCCGGCTGCAAAGGGTTGTGGTTGCCTTTACGGCCTGCTTTTTTTATCCGCAAGCATGTACATACATATTTTGTGCCACCGGTATTTTTTGCCTTGCCGACCGACAAAATGTCAGCAGCTGAAAAAAAACGCCGCTTTTCTGTGATGAAAGCGGCGTTTTGTTGCTGCACCCTGCGCTACTCGTTAAACGGTATGGCGCCCGGGTCTTGTGCGTTTTCTATTTGCCCTTTGATGGCCGAATCTTCTTCGCCGCCGCCAACGTGCATAAACATCGTTGCCGCCAAGCTCAGCGCCAGAATGGCGATGGCCAGCGTCCACGTTGATTTTTCCAGAAAATCGGCGGTGCGGCGTACGCCCATGGCGGGGGTGGGGGATGCAAAGTTGGCAGCCAGCCCGCCGCCCTTTGAGTTTTGCACAAGCACGGTAAGGATAAGCAAAATGCTTATTACCAGAATGAGAATTGAGATTACGTAGTACATAATAATTTAAGAATTAAAATGAGAAATATCCTTACGATGATATTTTAAGCGCGTCGCGACTGAAAACGAGCTGCAAAGTAAGCTTTTTTTTCCGGATAAAGCAAACTTAATTTTGAATATATTTTTGCTGCCTTATCCGGCAAGCCCTGCGCGAGGTATATTTCTGCCAGCGTTTCCGATACCATTTCGTGCTCCGCGTCCTCCTCTCCGGCGGGCTGCGCCAGATTGCTTTCGCTCACGTCGGGGCGAAGCGTTATGGCGGGCGGCGGGGCGGCCAGAAATATATCTATCAGCTGGTCGTGGTACGCCGCGGCGCCCTGCCTGCCAAGCGCAGCGGGCTCCGGCGGTGTTTCCACCTCTTTTTCGCAAACCGTATCGGCGGGCATTACCTCAAAGCCGTCTTCGCTGGGGCTTGCCGCGGGGAAGTCCTGCCCCTGCGCGCCGGCCACCTTTACGCGCTTCAGGTAGTCCTGCAGGCGCTCGCGGCTGGTGGCGTAGAGCGAGGTGGAGAGCAGCTGCGCGCTAAAGGACGGGTGCCGCCGCTGCTTCATAGCCTTGAGCAGCAGCAGCTGTCCGCACGAAAACCATGGAAATGCTTCCACCAGCTGCTCCAGCTTTGCGAGCTGCTCAGCCGAAATTTCCGCCTCCGGACGTGCCATGGCAAGCATTTCAGGCGCTGTTATGCCGATTTTAGCGTATTTCAAAACTTAAAAAACGTTATTAAAGTTGTAAGTCGTAATATTTTTGGCCTACCAGTTGGCTACCGCCGCGTTGAAAATGTCCTCCACCAGCTTTTTTACAATCGCCTCCACGAGCTCACCCTCCACGCTGGAGAGGTTTTGCTGGCTATCGTAGTCTTCGTACTGCGAAAATGACTTGTCGAAGCTTTGCGCCGGATCTTGTACGTTTGTAAACTTTACGTGCACCGAAATGGTGAGGCGGTTTTGCGCCGCCACTTCGTTGGCCGTAATGGCCTGCGGCGTTACGGCGTAGCCCGTTATTTCGCCCTCAAAGGCGAGGTCGCCCGCGTCGTCCGTTTCCGACAGGCGCGTGCCGGTAAGGAACTTCATCTTGAGCGCCTCGGTAAAGGTGGAGCTAAGCGAGGGGTTTACTAACGGCGCCATGTTGGGGAAAAACTGCACGCTGAACGTTTTGCTCTCGGGCGAAATGGACGCGCCCGAAAACGAGTACTTGATGCTGCACGAGGCGAGCAGCGCAAGCGTTGGCACAAGCCACCGGTGTAGCTTACGAAGGCTCATTTTTTTGCAATTTTAAATTTCAATAGCTTACGGTGTAGCCTTCGCCGGCTACCCCAAGCTGTAGTCTTTAATTTTTCGGTAGAGCGTGCGCTCCGATATGCCCAGCTCCTGCGCCGCCGGTTTTCGCTTCCCGTGGTGCTTTTCGAGCGCCTTGCGCAT
Organism: Prevotellaceae bacterium; assembly: GCA_031288885.1. Taxonomy (GTDB): domain Bacteria; phylum Bacteroidota; class Bacteroidia; order Bacteroidales; family UBA932; genus JAITMY01. The sequence goes on from JAITQP010000303.1 coordinate 4,315, forward strand.
GAGCTCCTTTTCCTTTTCGTTGAGCAGGAGCGATTCGTCGCCCACCTCGCTGGCGTCGAGCACCTGCTCGCTGTCGTCGTCCTGCACCTTTTTTACGCCGTGCGGGATGGTTATCGCCGCCGAGGGGACGGCCAGCGCAACGTCGGAGTAGCTTACGCCCTCGGGGGGCACGCCCACCACGCGCGCTTCGCCCTGCATGAGCGCGTTGACCAGCTTTTTGAGCTCGTTGACGTCATTTTTTACGTCAAACAAAAACTTGTACAGGATTTCGCGCTCCGACGAAAAGTCGGCAGCCGCGCCGGCGCCTGCCGAAGCTTTTTCGCGCTTGTAGACCACCGGCAGCAGGCTGGCCTCGGGCAGGTAGAGGCGCAGCGTGTCGGCCGCTATTTGCCGCTCCGATTCTATGATGGAAATTTGCTCGGTAATGTTTTTTAGCTGGCGAATGTTGCCCGGCCAAGGGTAGCCTTCGAGCGTAGCCCGCGCCTCGGGCGTGAGCTGCACCGCCGGCATTTTGTACTTTTCGGCAAAATCTGCCGCAAACTTGCGAAACAGCAGCGCGATGTCGTCCTTCCGTTCGCGCAGCGGCGGCACGCTGATGGGCACCGTGTTGAGGCGGTAGTACAGGTCTTCGCGGAACTTTCCGTTTTGTATGGCCTGCGGGAGGTTGATGTTGGTGGCGGCAATTACGCGGACGTTGGTTTTTTGCGTTTTTGCCGAGCCCACCCTCAAAAATTCGCCCGTTTCGAGCACGCGCAGCAGGCGCACCTGCGTAAACAGCGGCAGCTCTGCCACTTCGTCCAGAAACAGCGTGCCGCCGTTGGCCGCCTCAAAGTAGCCCTTGCGCGCGTCGTAGGCGCCCGTAAACGAGCCTTTTTCGTGCCCAAACAGCTCGGAGTCAACCGTGCCCTCGGGGATTGCGCCGCAGTTGACGGCAAAGTAGGCGCCATGCTTGCGCACGCTGTTCTGGTGGATAACCTGCGGAAAGACCTCCTTGCCCACGCCGCTCTCGCCGGTAATCAGCACCGACATGTCGGTGGGAGCTACCTGCAAGGCGATATCCAGCGCACGGAGCAGGCTCGGTGTGTTGCCGATAATCCCAAAGCGCAGCTTTACTTGCTGAATATCCATAGCTCACAAAATTTTGATGCTGATAAAAACCTGACAAAACCTGACAAAATTACATATTTTTTGTGTCACGCGGCAATTTGCTCTGTTATTTTTTACTATTTCTTCAACTTTCTTCTCAGCCGCAGGCTATTTCCCACCACGCTGATGCTGCTCAGCGCCATTGCGCCTCCGGCAACCATGGGGTTGAGCAAAAAACCGTTAACGGGGTAGAGCAATCCGGCGGCTTCGGGGCCGGTTTTTTCCTCCGTCAGCAGGTCGTAACCTTTTGCCTGCACCGCTTTGCGGATTTGGGACAGCGACACGCTTTCGGGCTGATAGCCGATGGTAGCGCTCGCCGACGCAAGGTTTACCGCAACGCTCGTCACGCCGCGCACGCTACGTATGGCCTCCTCCACCGCCCTGACGCACGCCGCGCAGTGCAGGTGAAGAACGGGAAAAGTTTGCTGACGGGTACCCATGCGTGAAGTTCTAAATTTTTAACCCTCAATCCTCAGCTTCCCACCACCCAGCGGCTAAGCCCGCGCTCCGTTGCGCTGAACTCCGCGCCAACTTTTACTATTTTCTTGCCGCTGGCGGCGTAGGGGATTAGGTAGCCTTTGTCGTCTATTTGCTTCAGGGCGTCTTCGGCGGTGGCGCTTTCGGAGAGCTTAAACTCAAAGACAAACACCGAGTTGTCCGTAACCACCACCGCATCGGCGCGACCGGCGGCGCTCCGCTGCTCCGCCTCGATAAACTGCCCCATCAGCCGGAACAGGAGAAAGAAAACCGTTTGGTAGTGCTTTTCCTCCTTGCTGTTGAGCTCGTAGGGTATCCCCGCAAAAAAGGCGCGCAGGCGGGTCATAAAGCCGTCAACGTTGCCCGCAAGCAAGTCCTCAATGAAGTACTCCACGTAAAATTCTCCCAAAATATCCTTTTTGGGCATGTAAACGGGCAGCAGCTCCCTAAAAAAACCGTACTTCACCTCCTCATTTGGAAAACACAAGGTGTAGGAGTTGAAGCGCTCGTTGTACGATTTTATCGTCAGGTAGCCGCTCTGGTACAGGATTGGCACGGGGTTGCTGTACTCAACGCGGTAGTCGGCAATGGAGTCTGCCGGAATTTTCACCTCATCCTCCAAGCTTTCGATGTCAAAATCAACTTTTTTGAGCATCTTGACAAGGAACGTCGGCGTGCCGGTAGCAAACCAGTGGTTGCCGAAATCTTTTTTGGATAGCGCATTCAGCAGGCTAAACGGGTTGTACATGCCCTCGCTTTCCTTGGCAAAGTGGTAGCCGTCGTAGCGCCTTTTCAGCTCGGCAAGCGCCGCCTCGTAGGTTAGCTTTCGTTTTTCGGCAAGGCTTTTTATTTCCGGCTGAAAGCTGCTCACCAGCTCCGACTCCGAAATGCCGCAGACGCCGGCGTAGCTTTCATCAAAGCTAATATCCATCAGGTGGTTCAAATCGCTAAAAACGCTTACCTTTGAGAACTTGGTAACGCCGGTGAGCATTACGAAGCGCAGGTAAGGGTCGGCGCTTTTCAGGGTGCCGTAAAAACCTTTGAGGACGTCGCGCACCTTTTCGTTTACGTTCAGGTTGTCCATCGTGCCGAGCAAGGGTTTGTCGTATTCGTCCACCAAAACAACCACCCTGCAACCGGTTTGCTCGTATGCCCTGCGTATTAGCCCCATAAAGCGGGACGCGTGGGTGGTTTCTTTTTCAGATTTCCCCCACCTGTCTTCTAAATAGTTTAAATTTGTATCCAGCGCGCTGTAGATAGAATCGGCGTTGATGTAGGCCTCCACGTTCAAATCGAGGTGAAAAACCGGATACTCTACCCAGTCTTTTTCCAGCTCGGCAACCGCCAAGCCTTCAAAAAGCTCCTTTTTGCCGAGAAAGTACGCCTTGAGCGTGGAGAGGAAGAGGCTTTTGCCAAACCGGCGGGGGCGACCGAGAAAGTACGGCTTTCCCATGCTTGCCAAGCGGTAGAGGTAGGCTGTTTTGTCCACGTACAGGTAGCCGCTTGCACGCAAATCTTCAAAATCCTGTATGCCGATGGGCAATTTTCTAAGAGGTTCCATAATTTTTGCTGTTGAAGATGAAGTACAAATGTAGCTATAAGAAGTGAAAATTGAAAGGGGATGCCACAAAAGCCACCTCGCGTCATTGCGAGCGAAGCGTGCAACGTTGCAGCAACATCATTCTCAATTCCTACTGACTTTGTTGCAACAGGAAAATCCGTCTCAAATTCGGTAATTTACCGTGGTTGCTTTCACATTCCGTTAGGAATGCGTAATTATGTTGAGCGCCGTTACAACAATGTCTTTTTGACCACAAAACAGCGGTGCTTAACGCCCTACGTAGCGGCATTCCGATAGCGCAAATTAAGGCCATTACCAACCTGTCGGAGAAAAAATTCGGGAAATAACTAAACGTTAAGGTTGTGACGTGGTTGCTATAAAGTATAAAAAAATCCGCGGCGTAGCTCCTATTCAGAATTTTGTTCTATATTTGTCGGCAAAAAAACACGCAATGCATCAGCCAACACACAACCCTTTGCGGTGGGTGCCTACCGTTTACTTTGCCATGGGGTTGCCCTTTGTGGTGCTCAACATGGTGTCGGTGCTCATGTTTAAGCGCATGGATATTTCTGACGCGCAGATTGCCTTCTGGACGTCGCTCATCATGCTTCCGTGGACGCTCAAGCCGCTGTGGAGCCCGTTTCTGGGGATGTTTAAAACAAAAAAATTCTTTGTTGTTCTCACCCAAATTGTCACCGCCGTTGCGTTTGGGTTGGTTGCGCTTTCGCTCAAAATGCCCCACTTCTTCAGCGTTGCCGTAGCGCTACTGTTCCTCATTGCCTTTAGCGGGGCCACGCACGACGTTGCCACCGACGGCGTTTACATGACCGAGCTCAGCAAATCCGACCAAGCGCGGTACATTGGCTGGCAGGGCGCCTTTTACAACATGGCAAAAATCTTTGCCGCCGGCGGGCTGGTGTACCTCGCCGGCTACCTGATAGGTCGGGTTGGCAACGTGCACGCGTGGATGGCGGTGATGGGGATTTGCGGCGCGATAATGCTGCTGCTGGGCGCCTACCACGTCAGGGCGCTGCCGTCGGGCGGAGCGGCGGCGGGCAGGGTGAGCACCTTTGCCGACTGCCTGCAAAGCCTGTGGACGGTGCTCCGCGCGTTCTTTACCAAAAAAAATATTGCGTGGTACATTGGCTTCATCATCCTCTACCGCTTTGCCGAGGGGTTTGTGATGAAAATTGTGCCGCTCTTTCTCAAGTCGCCGGTTGAGCAGCAGGGGCTGGGGCTGTCGGAGGAGCAAATTGGGCTGTACTACGGGACGTTTGGCGCCGTTGCCTTTGTGCTCGGCTCGGTGCTGTCGGGCTACTACGTGGCGGCGCGGGGGCTCAAGAACGCCCTCCTGCCGCTCTGCTGCACCTTCAACCTCCCCTTTGTGGCGTACCTGCTGCTGGCGGTTTACCAACCCTCGAGCGGGTGGCTCATTGCGCCGGCTATCATCGTAGAGTACTTTGGCTACGGGTTTGGGTTTGTGGGGCTCACGCTGTTCATGATGCAGCAGGTTGCGTCCGGAGAATTCCAGATGGCGCACTACGCCTTTGCCTCGGGGATAATGAACTTGGGCGTGATGCTCCCCGGGATGCTGAGCGGCGTGGTGAGCGACTGGCTGGGGTATAAGTACTTCTTTGTCTTTGTGCTGGCGGCCACCATTCCGGCGTTCCTCATTACATGGCTTGTCCGCAAGCTAATCGCTAACCACCAATAACCAGTTAACTAATCACTAATAGCTAATCACTAATCACTAATGAATATTCCTTGGGAAGACAGGCCCGCCAACGAAGCGGGCGTTATATGGCGCTACTCCGCCAACCCCATCATTCCGCGCAACCTGCTGGCAACCTCCAACAGCATTTTCAACAGCGCCGTAGTACCCTTTGGCGACGGCTTTGCCGGCGTGTTCCGCTGCGACGACACCAACCGCCGCATGCGCCTCCACGCGGGGTTTAGCCGCGACGGCATACGCTGGAGCATCGAGGAGGAGGACATTCGCCTCACCGGCGCCGACCCCGAGGTGGGCACATGGGTGTACGGCTACGACCCCCGCGTGGTGTGGATCGACGACCGCTACTACGTTACGTGGTGCAACGGCTACCACGGCCCCACCATAGGCTGCGCGTGGACAACCGACTTTAAGGTTTTTCACCAGCTGGAGAACGCTTTTTTGCCCTTCAACCGCAACGGGGTGCTGTTTCCGCGAAAAGTTGGCGGACGGTTTGCCATGCTCTCCCGCCCAAGCGACAACGGGCACACGCCCTTTGGCGATATTTTTTACAGCGAATCGCCCGACATGGAGCTTTGGGGACGGCACCGGCACGTGATGTCGCCCGCAAAGTTTGAGCAGAGCGCGTGGCAGTGCACCAAGATTGGCGCGGGGCCTGCTCCCATCGAAACGCGCGAGGGCTGGCTGCTGATTTTTCACGGCGTGCTGGCCTCGTGCAACGGCTTTGTGTACAGCTTTGGCTCGGCGCTTTTGGATGTCAACGAGCCGTGGAGGGTGCTTGCGCGCAGCGGTCCCTACCTGCTCTCGCCGCAGCGCGGTTACGAGTGCGTGGGCGACGTTCCCAACGTCACCTTCCCCTGCGCCGCGCTGCACGACCCCGCCACCGACCGCCTCGCCATCTACTACGGCTGCGCCGATACGGTAACCTCGCTGGCCTTTGGCTACCTCAGCGATATCGTGGAGTTCACCAAGAAAAACTCCATTTGAATTACGAATTACGAATTAGGAATTTAGGAATGATGACGTTGTTGTAACGGACGCCGCCGTCCCGTAGGGTAGGGTGTGCAAACATGGTAAAAAAGGTATCAAAAAAACAGCTATCTTTGCGGCAATAACATGTTAAAATAAAATACATTATGAAAACACAACGGGAAGAAAAGTTGGCGCAGCAGCTCTCCGCCTGCAGGCAAGCGCTGCACCGGGAGCGACAAAAAAATAGCGATATGTCCCAAAGCCGCGACAGGTATAAGGTAAAAGCGAAGCAGCTGGCATTGCAGCTAAAGGCGGCGGCATCCGATAAAAAAAAAGAAGCGCAGGCCTTCCTGCCGAGCAGCCCATAGCGCGGCACAAGTACTCAGACGCTATCGTATCGCTGAGCGCATCGCTGTACACCACCTGTGGCTGTAGCTTGCGGAGGACGGTGAAAATCCTGGAGCTGCTCAATCAGGCGCTGGGCTGGCCGCTGGAGGAGCGCCCCTCGCCCAGCAGCGTGGCGAGCTGGGTGCAAAAAAGCGGCTACTACGTCTATGAGGACACGAGCGGCAAAGATTTTTCGGAGGGCTACGCAGCGATAGCGGATGAAAGCATGATGGTGGGGAGCGAAAAGCTGCTGCTCACCCTTGGCGTTTCCTCAGAGAAGGGCGCCAGCGGGAGCTTGACGGGCGGCGATGTTCGCGTGCTGAGCATGCGCGTGGCGTCGAGCTGGAGCAGCGCGCGCATCGGGAGCGTCTTTGGGGAGGTGGAGGAGAAGCTGGGGTCTGCGCCCGCCTACGTGATCAGCGACAACGCCAGCACGATCAGCAAGGCCGTTCGGGATCGGGGCTACCCGCATGTTCGCGATGTGGGGCATAGCGTTGGCCTGCTGGTGCAGCAGGTTTACGGTCGGGAGCAAGATTTTCTGCAGCTGCTGAAGGAGGTGAGCGCGGTGAAGTTTCGGGAGGTGATGCGCTCGACGGCGCACCTGCTTCCGCCAAGGCAGCGGGCCATAGCCCGGTTCATGAACCTCTCCGGTACGGTGGCGTGGGGAGCCGCCATGCTGCGGGCGTTTGGCCGGATGAGCGCGCCGGAGCAGCAGGCATTTGGCTTTCTGCGCCGGCACCAGGGGGTCATCAGCGAGCTCCACGCGGTTTTCAGCGCAGTTAACCCCGTCCTGCAGCAGCTGAAGCGCGAGGGGCTCTGCGCAGCCAGCGCGCAGCGCAGCCTGTCCGCCGTAGCGCCGCTGGCCGCCTCCCCGCTGCCGCGCGTATCCGCCCTTGGGCGGTTGATAGCGGAGTACATTGAAGCGGAGTACGGCAGGCTGTCAGCCCAGCATAAATGCTGGCATATTTCGTCGGATATTATTGAGTCGCTGTTTGGCAGCTACAAGGCGCGCAAATCTCCCAACGCCCTGTATGGCGTTACGAAGCAAATTTTTTCCCTGCCGCTTTTGACGCACCTGAAGGGCGCCAACGCGCCAGCGAGCGGCTGCTTTAAGCGGTATTTGGAGCAGGTTTCTCTGCGCGATTTAACGGCGTGGAAAGAGCGCCATTTAGCTGAAAGTAGGATGATTAAACGTAAAGAATTGCTGTGCGCTTGATATGGG
>JAITQP010000019.1 GCA_031288885.1 Prevotellaceae bacterium
CGGCGGCACGCTGTACACCTCCGCTACCGTGTACAACATTCTTCACCCCATCAGGCTCTACGCCAGATGGGTTTCCGGCACGCTATCCACCTCCACGCTCACGTTCGACCCGCAGGGCGGCACGGTGAGCCCCACCAGCCAAACCGTAACCTACAGCATAGCGGTGGGCGACCTGCCCACGCCCACGCGCAGCGGCTACACCTTTGGCGGGTGGTACACGCAGGCAAACGGCGGCGGCACGCCCTACACCTCCGCTACCGTGTACAGCGCAACGAGCGGCATCACGCTCTACGCCAAGTGGATTTCCGGCACGCCTGCCACCTACACGCTCACGTTTAACCCGCAGAGCGGCACGGTAAGCCCCACCAGCCAAACCGTAACCTACGGCGTAGCGGTGGGCAACCTGCCTACGCCCACGCGCGCCGGCTACACCTTTGGCGGCTGGTACACGCAAGCAAACGGCAGCGGTACGCCCTACACCTCCGCTACCGAGTACAACACTCTCACCCTCCACGACGCTCTACCGATCGACCTACGCGCTCACGTTCGACCCGCAGAGCGGCACGGTGAGCCCCACCAGCCAAACCGTAACCTACGGCGTAGCGGTGGGCAACCTGCCTACGCCTACGCGCGCCGGCTACACCTTTGGCGGCTGGTACACGCAAGCAAGTGGCAGCGGCACGCTGTACGACTATTCCACCGTGTACAGCGCAACGAGCGGCATCACGCTCTACGCCAAGTGGACGGCAAACATCTACACGCTCAGCTTCGATGGGCAGAGCGGCACGGGGTACGCCCTAAGCCAAACCGTAACCTACGGCGTAGCGGTGGGCAACCTGCCCACGCCCAAGCGCGCCGGCTACACCTTTGGCGGGTGGTACACGCAGCCAAACGGCGGCGGCACGCGCTACACCTCCACCACCGTGTACAGCGCAACGAGCGGCGTCAAGCTCTACGCCCGATGGACGTCCGGCTCAGGGGCTACCGGCGTGGACGCCCAGCTGCAGGCCACCGTTGCGCTCTACCCAAATCCGTTTACGTCGGAGGTGCACCTCACGGGCGCGGCGGGCTGCACGCTCACGGTGGTCACGGCGGCGGGCATAGCCGTCCACACCCAAAAGGTGGTGAGCGCCGCTGAAACCATCGTGCTGGGAAGCTTGCCCTCGGGCGTGTACTTCTTCCGGCTGGAAAAGGACGGGAAAAAGGCGGTGAAGATAATGATTAATGATTAATGATTAATGATTAATGGCGCAAGGCGTGGCGTCGTTAGGGGCGGGTTTCAAACCCGCCCCATTTTTTTCATACCACCCGGGCCCGCCCTCTGCCGGTCGTTCCGACCGGAGCGCGCGAGGTACGAGCGGATTGCTGCGGAGGTGCTGTACAGCTACGGCAGAAGCGTGATTTTAGAGTCTGAGAAGAATACCGTATTAGGCAAAAAAACTCCTGAAGGATTATTAGATGGGGTTAACTTTGATATAAAAGGCGTGGAGGGCGATGGAAAAAGAAATGTCAGAGACAAAATTTCAGAAGCAAGTGCACAAGGATGCAAAACAATTGTTTTATATTTTCATTACGACAAGCTATTCACTAAGCAGCGCATTAATAGATGGGTATAGTGCTTACTTAAACAACTCTGACAGTAAGCGGATAAAAACCATTTACTACATCGTAAATGGACAGCTGCATACGCTATAAACACACAGAGCCGATGAGTTACTCATCAGCTCTGAGGGCAGGCTACGGGTATGCAAGCAGTGACCCCTAATCTGGTGAGCAATTCAGGACTTGAACCTGATGCTTGCCTGTAACAATTCGCTCTATAACTTCACTGCAAATATACTACTTTTCTTTTACTCCACCAAGCACTTTTGCGAAAATTGCGAAAACTTTCTCGTCAAAGCCCGCCTTTTTGTAGCCACAAAATTTAATCATCTTACTATGTGGATGGTCATAGTAGAAAATTATTAGCGTTACCCTAAATTTGCTGAGACGTTGCAAAGGTATAAATTTTTTGCGAGTTGAAAAATGGCGAGGCTTAAAATTGCTTTCAACAGGCTCTACGTCTATATTTGGGTTGACATGGCAAGAAGTTGTGCTGCCCCCTCATATAAAAAAATCGAACTTCGATTAGCGTTGCGCTAAATCGAAGCTCGATTTCGTAATTCTCAACTTTTAGCTCTTAACTCTTAGTTCTCTTTTGGTCTCCAGATACATACAACCCGTTTTGAGATGGTTGTCTCTCCGGCGTCATCGAGCAGGAAGTCACTCCAGACGGACAATCCCGGGCCATTTCCGGAGGGCTCACCGGGCCTCCAGCAGCTAATGCCCATTCTATCCTTGCTTGCCGTCTGGATGGTGGAGAGCCACGATCCCTCCGCGTCCACCACCGTGCTTCGCTCCAGACCGGCCGTCTTTATCCGGCAGTACTCCTCGGCCGCCGCCACGTACCATCCGGCGCCCTTTTGTATGCAGGCGTAAAGCATCTTGCTGGCAAAGCCGCTCTCCCTCAGGCGCTGGGTGTTTAGCCGTCCGTTATAGATGTCTGTTGCTCCTGCCAGCCCGTATGCGCTCGAGGAGGTAAGGCTTCCCGTATCCGACATGGTGTCAAGCCACGCATCTACGTTCTGCACTCCGTTGTGTCCGCAGGCGTTGCAGAATATGGCTCCGGTGGGGATGGCGGGGAGGGTGTGGCTAACGGTGACCTGCTCGCTCACAACGCCGGTGCGGAGGTCTTTCACCCTCAGGTGCCACGTTTTGGTTTGCGCTGAGCCGCTGCCGCCGGTTTGTATGGCTTGGCTGTTGGTTTGCTCCTGCGTGAAGTTCATGTTTCCATCTCCCCAAGCGTAGCTGTACCTTCCGCTGCCGCTCACCTCGGCCGTAGCGGTAACCATGCCTCCCACCGAGTAGGGGTTAATCTTAATGGCCACGACCAGCGCAGCGATGCGAATTTTTTTGCTTATCGTTTTGGTGGAAGCGCCGTTGTTCACGGTGAGCTTTAGCGTGAACGACTTGTTTGCATCCGACTGCTCAAGCGCTAACGTGCTGTTGACGCTGGCGGCGGAAGAGCTTCCGTTGGTCGGGAAAGTCACCTTGCTCGCAATGTTGGCAATTTCGCTGCTCTCCACGCTCCAAGTGTAGCTCCACGTCGTCTCGCGGCGAGCTATGCTGACCATTATGTTGCTGTTTAAGAACGATATGGTATCGGGCGCGTTGATGCCCAGCACGGCGGGTAGCGCCTCCCTTGCGCAGCGTATGCTAAATCCAGCCCACTTTGGCTGCGCCGTGTTCGGATCTGCGTTACGGTAAACCGTCCCATGCTGGTAGTCAAATGCACGGTAGATAGTTCTGTCGTTGCTGTTAACCGTAGAGCTCCAGAGGTAAGCCGCGTTGCCCAGCTTAGCAAATCCCCCCGATGAGGTGGAGGAGTTCCTGAGGCCTGCGGGCAGGAGGCTAAAGCCGTACTTATCGTTCCCCAGCGCAAAGGGGGCGGAGATTTTTCCGTCGTAATCCGCGCGATGCCAAGGCCACGAGGGCGTGGCAATTGTTGCCACGATGGTATCCTTCAGCTGGCTGTGCGGGCGCCCACTCAGGGTGCTTTTGAGGTTGGCGGCAGCCTTAGCGCCAAACCAGCTGGAGGTTTTGTTATCGTTGTGGTGGTGGTTGCAGGGCGCCTTAGTCGTCGACTCTGTGAATTCTGAGCAGCCCTCCACGGCGTTGAGCATCATCCCCCAATCGGCGTCGCTGGGCAGCTTCCATCCCTCCGGACAAATACCCTGCGTGATGCTCGTAACGCCCACCGAAGTGGGGCTATGCTCCATTCCGCGCCCGTCGAGGCGAATGGCAGTATTCCACGTGTAGAGCGCGCCGTAAGTCTTGCAGGCGCCCATCCCGCCGGTGGTGAGGGTGATGTTGGTGTTGGCGGGAGATTGTGTCTTACCGTCGAGGATCTGCGCTTCCCCCGGGGTGATGGTAAGCCCGCCCGGGCACCAGTAGTTGCCCCAGAGGGCGTTGGTGCTCGATGCGTCAAGGCCGCCCAAGCCTTTGTTGGCGTTGCCCGAGTTTTCGAGATCTTTGGTGTAGTTCAGGTTTTGCGCAAACCACCACTTGTTGTCCGGCATGAGCACAACGCGGTAGGGCTGGCAGTCGCGCGGGTCGGCAACCCACGCCTCCCAGTTTTGCTCGCGGCTGTTGCGCTGGTAGCAGGCGAGCAGGTCGTTCTCCGCGTTGTTGTAGGGGCAAAAGATGTCGATGTCGGTGGGGCCAAAGATGGCGTCGGATCCGCCGGCGGCGCAGCCCACGCAGCGGTACGACATTTTGTAGGCGTCTATGCACACGCGCAGGCTGTCGGCCGGCTTAGCGCCGGCGGGCAGCTTAAAGCGCAGGCGGTATCCGCCGGCCTGCGGGCGCATAAGGCGCTTGCCGTCGCTCGACAGCTGGTAGGTGCCCGGGTTGTTCAGAAAGCTGTCCACCGCCACCACCGTATCCAGCCCCTTGTTGCTCACCATGCGAAACTGCGCCTGATAGTCGCCGCAGGCCGGCTTTTCGTACATGATTTCCACGTACAGCTTCTGGTTTGGTATATCTGTGTTATTGCTCAGCACTGTAAAGGGTGAGGCCAGCTGAGCTTGGCAATTCCACGCGCTCCATAGCACTGCAAGCACGCCTAAAGTTACATTCCGTAACACTCTAAAAGTCATAATTCTTAGTTTCATTTTTATTTAAAGATTGGATTGGCATTGCATTGGCTCTGCAAAATACGTTCTTATCCTGCCTATATAACGGATAAAATTCTCGTTTATTGCCTCTACCGGCCATCGTACTCCCGCTGCAAACAGCCAAAAAATATTAAAGCTTCGCCACGGCTGGAGAATTAGCAGTAATTTCGCCACCGCATTGGTTAGAGCGGGTGTTGGGATGATTTTGTAAGTTGGCTACGCCTATCTTCAACTCCCCGTAGGGGAGCAATGGGGCGATTAATCCCCTACGGGGAATTTGGACGAGAGAGGCGCCCGTTCTTTCTATTGATATTATTGTCCTACGGACAACCGGAGCTCGGCGGAGCCAATTCCCTCGCAGACTACCGCCTCGCCGCACGCCTCGCGTCATTGCGAGACCCGAACCCATATATGGGTAAAAAAGGAAAAAGACGAAGTGCTAATAATATGTCGGGTGGTGCGGCTTGAAAAGAAGGCAGGACATGTTGGCTTAGCGTTGCGTCCTGCCTTTCAGGCAGAGGATGGGGGAAGGTGAGCGCTTTCCCGTAGGTCGCTGACCTGCGGTTATGAAAATTAAGCCCTTTCAGGGCTTGTGAGAAAGGGAGAAGTCTCTCCAAAAGGGGAAAGACGAAGTTTGTAATATGCTAATAATATGTCTAATGCAATTTCGTCATTGCGAGCGAAGCGAAGCAATCCACGCTTTGCGCCATTGTCCACTCTCCCCTGCCTTATTTCCGCGCTTTGCGAGGAACCTCCATGCATACCGCCGTTCCTCGCACGCTTTGCATCGCCTGCTTCCAGCTTGCCTCGCTACGCTTACAATGACGGAATTACATTAGGCATATTATTAGCACATTACAAACGTCGTCTTTTTCTCTTTTTTGCCCATAATATGAGTCGGGGCTTAACAATGACGCGAAGCGTGCCTCTCCGCACCAGCACGAAACGCTGTAAGCGTTTTCCGTGAATAACCTCCAGATTTATCTGGGGGTAGGCGATACCCGCGCACCGCACCACCACGAAACGCTGTAGGCGTTTTCCGTGAATAACCCCCAGATTTATCTAGGGGTGGGGCTATCCGGGAAGGGCTATCCGGGCAACGCCTACAGCGTTGTGGCGCGGTGTGTGACGGCTTCCCCCCAGATAAATCTGGGGGTTATTCACAGGAAAGTCCTACGGACTTGGACGTGTAAACGCTCCTCGCCCCACCTTACAATGACGAAATTGCATTAGGCATATTATTAGCACATTATAAACATCGTTATTTGAAAAAATCTATTGGACATAATGATTTATGGCGTAAAGCGTGTAAGCATTGCACCTGCAACACCTTCTGCCGTCATTCCGACCGAAGCGCGCGTAGCGAGTAGTCTCCCCGCATACCACGGTCGGAATGACGGTAGAGGCGGGCGTTGTTGCGGGTGCAGAACGTGTAAATTATGGGAGCTATGTAAATAAACAATAAGGGGCGGGTTTAAAACCCACCCCTTATACGTACGCTTCGCGCCACTAATCACTAACAGCTAGTTACCAACTACTATCAGCACTGCTGTTTTGCCAGTTTTTCCCTCAAGGATGAGGAGATAGCTGCCCGGCAAGGTGGGCATGGTTAGCCCATTTTGCAGCTCGGAGGCGTTTCCGGAGCGCTGCAACCTACCCTGCACGTTGAGGAGGCGGTAGCTGTCGTAGTGCTCTGCCAGGTACCCATCGGGTAGCGTGGCAACGTCCCCTGACTTTACAATGAAGTGCACAACGCCACCCGCCGCAACGGGGTTGGGGTAAACCGACGTGAGCGCGTTGGGGGGCACGGATCCTGTGCGTGGAATGTAGGGGCAGACCTCAAACTCCTGGCCCGTAATGCCATCCAGCAGCCGAACATGTACCGTATCGGTGATGGTCATGCCGGTGGGGGAAGCATAGTAAAATCGCTGCGAACCGGCATAACCGGAACGAGTTGACCAATGCTCGCTGTTGACCCACCACCACGCCCGCTGGAAGAGGTAGCCGCCGTTGTTGTCGACGGTGTTGACCACCATCAGCAGCCTGTCGCCCAGCTGAGCGTGCACTATGCTATCAAACATGAATTTTCTCTCCACCTTAATGTTGCAGGACGTTTCTTTCCTGGTTATAGTGTGCGACGTGCTGATAATAACGGTAGTATCTATGCCGAATGCCGCCCGAAGGTTGCTCAGCGTTAGCGTGTCGCCGGAGAAGTTGCTCGTGAGGCCGCTGGGTAGGTCGAGGGCTATGTGCAACGTTTTGGCGGTGTTGCCACACTCCAAGGTGTAGTGGAACGGCTGCGTGAGCGTTGTATCGTTCCTTTCGTTATCGTGCCGCACCGTTATGCTTTCCATCCACGGAACGTTGTCGTCAAACTCCCAGCCGGCGTAGAGCGTCATGCCGCCGCTGTCCACGCGGGACTTGGTGAGGTCAAATAGGGAGAAAAAGATTGAGTCCCTGTACCATCCCTTAAAGATGTAGTTTTCGCGGACGGGGTCATCAATGCGGGGCAGCATATCCCCTGGCTTCACCTTTTGCGCGGGCACGGGGGTACCGCCATAGGTTACAAAGACTACGCTGTTTTCCCAGTGGGCGTACAGGATAGTATCCTGCACCACCTTACCTTTCGTAAAATTCCACGCCGTAGCTAACGCTGCATCGCTGCACCACTTGTCAAAGAGGTAGCCGTCCTTTGCCCCTGGCGGATCGTCGGGGCGCGATACCGTGCCACCGTGACTTACCCGCAGCGTATCAACGGTTTCGCCGTTGCTCATAAAGGTTACCTTGTAGGTGTTGATGGTCCACACGGCGTACAGCGTCATATCTCTGTATACTAGCGCGTCGAAGTCGTATGGAATATCGCCAGAACTACTTTTGTACCACCACTCCACAAACTTATACCCTTTCCTGATGGGGTCGGTGGGACGCTGCACCCTATCAAGGTTCTCCACCACCACCTGCTCGTCAACAGCGGAGCCGTTCTTGCAGTCGAACGTAATGATGTGGGTGTTAATGGTGTCGTCAATCCATCTGGCGTAGAGGGTGAGGTTGTTCGTAACCTTGTCTGAGAGGAAGTCCCAGCGGGTTGCGAGCGTATCTTCCTTGTACCAGGCGACAAACTTCTGCTTCAATTTCGTCGGATTGGTGGGGCGCCGCACGGTATCGCCGTGCGCTACCTCCTGCTCGGGAATGTCGCCGTCGCCGCCGTTTTTCTCAAAGGTGACGGTGTAGAGGGCAAGCCACTTGGCGTACAGCGTGATGTGCTCCGTTACCCGGGTGTCAAAATCCCACTTGTTGATGCCGGTTGCCTCCTTGTACCATCCCTTAAAGATGTACCCTTTCCTAATGGTGGGGTCGTCAGGTTGCGCTACCGGCTTGCCCCTACGTACCCAAACGACGTGCGTTTCGCCGCCGACGTTTAAGAAGATGACATACCTATCGCTAGTATCATAGCAGCTGCCGCCAGGCCGATCGCAGTTCTCAGAGTCGGGGTCGTTGCGATTGGGAATGTCGTCGTCGTCGTCGTCCTGACAACCGCCGCCCGGTTTATTACACATATCAGAGTTGGGGTCGTTGTAGTTGGGGACATCGTCGCCGTCGTCATCCAGGCAGCCGCCGTTAGCCTCCCAGCAGATCTCCGAGTCGGGGTCGTTATAGTCAGGTGTGCCGTCCTCGTCTGTATCCTCTGCGCATTTACCGCCAGGCTTCTGGCAGTTGGGCGAGTCGGAGTCTTCCTTGTTGGGGATGTCGTCCCCGTCGTCATCTGCGCAGCCGCCGCCTGGCTGCTCGCAGTCTTCAGAGTCGGGGTCGTTCTAGTCGGTTATGCCATCCCCATCCGTGTCCTCTGTGCATCTTCCGCCAGGCAGATCGCAGTTGGGCGCGTCGGGATCGCTATAGTTGGGGATGCTGTCCCCATCGCTGTCCACGCAGCCCCCGCCCAGCCGGTAGCAGGTGGAGTCGTCGGGGTCGTTATAGTTGGGGATGCTGTCTCCGTCGCTGTCCACACAACCCCCGCCTAGCCGGTAGCAGCTGGAGTCGTCGGGGTCGTTATAGTTGGGGATGTCGTCCCCGTCGCTGTCTACGCAACCGCCGCCTAACCGGTAGCAGGTGGAGTCGTCGGGGTCGTTATAGTTGGGGATGCTGTCCCCATCGCTGTCCACGCAACCCCCGCCTGGCTGCTTGCAGTCTTCAGAGTCGGGGTCGTTATAGTCGGGGATGCTGTCGTTGTCCGTGTCCACTGTACATCTACCACCTGGCAGATTGCAGTGAGGGTCGTCGGGGTCGTTAAAATTGGGGATGCTATCGCCGTCGCTGTCCACGCAACCGCCGCCTAGCCGGTAGCAGGTGGAGTCGTCGGGGTCGTTATAGTTGGGGATGCTATCGCCGTCGCTGTCCAGACAACCCCCGCCCAGCCGGTAGC